>JAOAAM010000162.1 GCA_026418875.1 Gemmataceae bacterium
ACCTTGCGGGGGTCGTCTTTCATGTTCCGATGCTGATCTACCTTGGCTCCGCGTTGTTCGGCTTCGGCAATGCGGGGGGCCAATTGACATGGGCGCTCGGCTCGAGCCACTTCGCCCCGACCCCGGAGGACGTGCCCACCTACAACGGCGTGCATTTCGTCCTCAACGGGATCCGCGGGTTGGTGGTTCCGTGGATCGGATCGATGCTCCTCTTCTCGATTGGTCCATGGTCGCTGCTGGCAGCGGCACTGACGTCGCTCGCAAGTGTGTTGGCGAGTGTCCGTTCGTTACAAATCGAGAAGCTACAGCCGAAAACGACGTCGTGAAGGGGCGGTTGATTCGCGGTGACACCAGAGTTGCTTGAGTGGAGCTGAACGGGATCGAACCGTCGACCTCCTGAATGCCATTCAGGCGCTCTCCCAGCTGAGCTACAGCCCCATGGTCTCAGAAGAAATGTATACGCCAGCCTTGGTTGTGTCAATGGACGGAATTCGATGCACCGAGGGCGCGGTCTGACGACGTTTCGACGTCTCTTCTCTTCGGGACTCGATGCTGTGTGGCCTCGTCAGCCGCGGACGGCAGGCGCCTGTCGTCCCCACCGTGGATTTCGTGGGCCATCGCGTCGTCGCTTCAGCTGCGAATGAATGGGCATTGGGAGCGTTGAACGATCGCCGAAAAACTCGGGTACGCAGTCCGTAGACGCTTGCATGAACGCAATTCCTCAGGTGACCGTGCAAAGCCTGGACGAACTTCAAAACGACCTTCCGCCGTCGAATTCGGGCGATCAACAACGGCTGTCAAACTAACGTGTCAAAGAGCGTTTGAGTTTTCATTTGTCCGCGAAAATAAGGCGGTTTCCTATTGTAGTTCGATAACAATCGTATTGATTTTTATGCGAATAATGCCCGCGGGGCAAATGGGCGTCACGGACCGAAGTGGGCTGTGGATCGATGGCTCGAGCCTGGCATCGAGAAGAGCGACACGTCAGTACGGCCTGGATTCGTTAAGACGAAGTTTTTGGCAAGCCCACGACGATTCATGTTGATCCGGAACGCAATCGTGCGCGGAAATCCGGGAAATTCCCGGCATTTTTCGCAGGAAACTGTTGACACGGTGCGTGCGGGTTTTTAAGTTTCGCGTTGAGTTCCACTCTTTCCCCAGGAATCGAAGGTGAAACATGGCTAAGGCGAACAGCACCAGCAGCACAGCGAGTAAGCCCATGACCAAATCCGCCCTCATCAGCACCTTGGCGGAGCGGACCGGTTTGAGCCGAAAGCAGGTCGGTGAGGTTTTTGAACAGTTGCAGAACGTCATCAAAGAGCAGCTTGGCAAGAAAGGGCCGGGGGTCATCAACGTCATGCGATTGGTCAAAGTTTACAAGAAACAGATGCCGGCGCGGAAAGCCGAGACTCGGCCAAACCCATTCAAGCCGGGTGAGATGATTACGGTCAAGGCACGCCCAGCGTACTCGGTGGTCAAGGTGCGACCGTTGAGCGACCTGAAAGCGATGGTCTGATTTTAAGGTCGGGTGTAACGGCTCCCCGTGGGGTTTGGTCAACAATCTTCCCCGCGGGGGCCTCGCTAATCTCCGGATTTGCTTATTCGTGCTCGTCCGCAACTCTCGTGTCTCGGCTGGCGGTCGCGCTTTTCGCGGCCCGGTCGATGACTTCCTCTCGCACAGCGTCGGAATGAGCGGAGTGAAAGGATTCGTTGCTTTGTGACCCAGAATCCCCGCAACAACTTCCCGCCGAAACCGAATAAAATGGAGGGGCAGGATTCAGGCGACTGTGGGGATCTCGCCATGACCGATGAACCACTCTCTGGCTCCGCGACGACGACTGAAGTGGACGTCTGTGGCGACGAGGAGAGCATCGAAGACCGTTTGAGTCGGCTGGAAGCCGCCATCGCTGCCCTTCAGGACACGCGACTGATGGAGCAGCGATTGTTGGAGAGGGTCAGCCAGCGGATCGAGGGGACAGTGTTACGGTCGCCGACCGCCGAACGTGTTGGTTCGGAGCCGGTGGGTTCGCTGTTTCCCGGGGCGCTCCGAGCCGTCGGGCAGCAGTTAATGGCGGCAACCCGGCCCGAGACCGATCGCCCGAAGACCTCGCTCTTCTCGGCGAAGCAATGGATTTTGACTGATCTCATCCAGGAAATCCGAACCTTCCTGATGATGTATTTCGACTATCGATACCGTCCAACGTGGATGGCGCGGGTGATCCCGGTGGCGGCGATATGTATCTTCCTGCTCTCGTGGATCGGCCTGCGGAATTTCGTATTCGCCACATTCTTCGGAGCGATTTTCGATTACGCCATCAATCTCGGGCTGGTACTTCTCGTTTACAAAACCTTGCAGCGAGAGGCCGCAAGGTATAAGGCGATGGTCGCCCAGTTTCCGCCACTTTGAGGATCGTGGATGATTCGGCTAGGAGTGAACATCGACCACGTGGCGACCGTTCGTCAAGCCCGGCGGGCCGCTGAGCCAGACCCGATCGCCGCGGCGGTTCTTGCCCTGCTTGGCGGAGCTGACAGCATTACCGTCCACCTCCGTGAAGATCGCCGACACATTCAGGATCGGGATCTGCGACTGCTGCGTCCGGTGGTTCCACATTTGAACCTGGAAATGGCAGCGGTCGATGAGATTGTTCGGATTGCCTTGGAGGTGCGACCGGACGAGGCGACTCTGGTCCCGGAACGCCGAGCCGAGCTGACGACCGAGGGTGGACTGAATGTGGTCGCCCATGCTGACAGCGTTGGACACACGGTGCATCGGTTGGCCGATGCGGGCATCACGGTCTCGTTGTTCATTGACCCGGACCCCGCCCAGGTGGAATTATCGAAACGTCTCGGGGCCCACGCTGTCGAGTTC
>JAOAAM010000268.1 GCA_026418875.1 Gemmataceae bacterium
GATCCTCCACGCTCGCTGGGCCGGCCTGGTCAAGTCGCACGGGATTGCCGTCCTCGCCGTATTGGGCAACATCGTGACGACATGGTCGTGGTTCGGTACGAACATGCTCGGCGTGGGACTGCATTCTTATGGCTTCAGCAACGAACTGTTCTACATGATCGTGAGCGTCTCGTCGGTGAGCCTGCTGTTCGCGGTGGTCGGTGCGCTTCTGCCCCGCTTCGCCCGAAACTGGGGAGGAAGTCATCCGACGGCACTAGGAGCCTGAGCAGTGGCGGAGTCAGGGTCCTCGTTCCTGGCTGGCGTTGGATCGGCTCCGAATCCGGCCACGGGCGGTTCCGGGATCATGTAGAACTCGGCGGTGATTCGCATGTCCCGCGTTTCGCGATGGGTCGCAGGATTCGTTCTCCTGGCCGTCGGGGCTGCGGTGCTCATCACGCGGCCGTGGTGGCCGAACGCACCGGAACCGCAACGCGGCATCGAAACACCGGAGGTGGCCCACGACCCGCGCTGGACCTACGATTCGCCATTCTTGAACGTCCGCCCCGACGTCCAATACGTCGGCGACTCGGTTTGCGCGGAGTGCCATCACGACATCGCCAAGCACTACCAGCACCATCCCATGGGGCGGGCTTTGGCTCCCGTGAACCTTGAAGACTCGGGAGTCGGGGTCCAGTTTGAGCGGAACGGTTACCGCTACCGCATCTCGGCGCGGAATGGAAAAGTGTTTCACATTGAGGAGCGGCTGGCCCCCGATGGTCGGGTTGCTGCTCGGGTCGAACGGCACGTGCGCTACACGCTGGGTTCCGGCACTCGGGGCCGCGCCTTCCTCATCGAGCAAGACGGCCGCGTCTTCACGTCACCGATCAGTTGGTATCGGCAGACGGGTGATTGGGACTTGGCACCGGAGCATCCCGAGCATTTACATTTCAGCCGACCCATCGTCGCCGGCTGCTTGATCTGCCATTCGAATCGTGTCGAACCTGTCGAGGGAACGGTCAACACCTACGAACAACCGGTTTTCCGCGGTTATGGCATCGGTTGCGAACGCTGTCATGGTCCCGGCGAACTCCATGTGAAGCGGCACGAATCGGGTGAGCGGGTCCGCCTCCCGGACCACTCGATTGTGAACCCGGCCCACTTGGAACCCAAGCTCGCCGCCGCGATTTGTCAGCAGTGCCACCTCAAAGGCGAAGAGCGTGTTCTCGCGGAGGGGCGGCATCCTTTCGATTTTCGCCCCGGTTTGCCCTTGGAGCTGTTTTGGACGGTCTTCGTCCGCCCGGCGGAGTTGCGGGCTAGCTATCGCACGGTGAGTCAGGTCGAGCAAATGCAGGTCAGCCGATGTTTCCAAGGCAGCGGGGGGCGCTTGGGTTGCACCAGTTGCCACGATCCACATCGCCAACCGACGATGGAAGAGCGAGTCGAATTTTACCGCTCCCGATGCCAGTCGTGTCATGAGAAAGGCGGCTGCTCCTTGGCGGTCGACGAGCGCCGGCGACGCCAACCCGACGACAGTTGCATCGCTTGCCACATGTCCAAAGAGGGAAGCAGCAACATCCTGCACGTCGCCGTGACCGATCATCGCATCCTCCGCCACCCCGACCCCGGCACGGTTCAGGCCATCCGGCCGCTGGCCCCGGGTGAGTCGCCGTTGCGTCCGTTCGCTGAAATTCCGGAGAATCGTTTACGCCGTGACTTAGGAATCGCGCTGGCGCGAATCGCGACCGCCGACCCGCAGCGGTTGGAAACTTTGTCCCGGATGTCGCTGGAGCGGCTGATCCCAACGACTCGTGAACGTCCCGACGACCTTGCCGCCTGGGAGGCCCGAGCCGAAGCCCATCGCCGCCTGGGCCAGGTTGAAGACGCCATCGCGGCTTTGGAGCATGTGCGGACCCGTAGGCCGCGTTCCGAGACCGCCTTGACGGAACTAGCCGAACTTTACGAAAGCCAGTCGAAATTCGCCGCCGCGGTCGACGCCTGGCGAGCCGCGGTCGAGATCAACCCGGATGCTCCCTCGTACCGAATCGGTCTCGCCCGGGTCTTGGCGCGGTTGGGGCGATGGTCCGAGGCGCTTCAGGTCGCGGACGAGATGATCGCCTTGGAACCAGTGAACCCCGAGGCACGGGTGCTGCGCTTGTCATGCCTGTTGCGCCTCGGCGAGACGCCGCGAGCCAAGGAGGAACTGGAGCGGGTGCTGGCTTTGCGTCCAATCAACGAGGCAGAATTGCGCCGTCGGTTCGCCGATTTGCTCCCGTGATGTTGTTCGCGGGTGAAGGATCGTGGACGCTCTGCATGGGGCAATGATCGTGGGCTTTCTGCATGGTGAAAGGGGCGTGGCGTGCGTCGTATCACGTTATTCCTTGCCGCGGTGCTCGTGATCGGCGTGGTCGTCGTGGGAGGAATCCTGCTGCGAGGCACGCTCATGGAGCAACCACCCGCG
>JAOAAM010000283.1 GCA_026418875.1 Gemmataceae bacterium
GACCTACACCGTTACCCGGGGCATCGCGGGGATCTTCGGCGCCGATTTGCCGAAAGACTGAACCGGCCGCCACCACTGAACGTGCCCCTGACACTGAAAAGGCAGCTTCTCGTGACAGCGATTCGGCCGCCGCGGGTGTGACTCGTTGCGGCCGAATGTTTTCCCCCGCATTCAGACGCCGAAAATCCGCTCGACATTGCCGCGGAGCAACAGCCTCCCCAACTCGATCGCCTGTTCCTCACTCAGCCGATGCGTCCGGACGAATTCGTCGGCGAGGATTCGGGCCAGGCAGCGCCGATACATGCGGTATTTCGGCAAGACAAACTCCAGCTTGTACGCATCGCTGTAATAGCCGATCTGCTTTGTTTTCGGCACGGCTTGCAAGCGGGCACGCAAATCCGGCTCGATGTAGGCCGGCACGTTGGAATACCACCAGTGACCCATCGTGACGACGTTGGGAAAAATCCAAGCGTGGCTGACGAGTTCCTGATTCATGCCGCTGGACAGAACCGAAACGCAGAAGGTCACATCGGCGAAGGCGTTAAACAATCGCCGATAATTCAGCAGCGAACCGCGGTGGTCGAATAAGTCCTGTCCCTGGAAGACGCCATTCTCGTACACTCTCCGGTTGACGCCGATCATCAGGTCGAACGGCAGGCGGAAGTCGCGGCAGAATTCCGCCAGCATCCAGAACACGGGCTGCTGGTCGGGGCCGGTTGGGGCGAAATCGGGCGGCAGGGAGATGGCGCACGCCTTGGCTCCGTGTTCGACGAACTTCTCGAAGAGTCGGCCCAAGGCCCGTCGCCACGAACCCTCGTCGCCGGCCTCGACTCCCGTCACCCGCGCCAGTCGCTGCCGCACGTCGGGTCGATCGCCGTGAAACACCAGCGTATCGGTGCGGAGGCAGGGAACGTAGCGCCGGCGGTCGAACCCGGTCAGGTCGTCATCGAATTCGTTGGTCAGGAAGATGCTTTGCAGGTTGGTTCGGCGGAACACCTGCTCTTCCCAATCGGGGGCTTGGAACTGCCGCGTGGCGGCCTCGATCAAGCGATCGGCATCGGCGGCGCTGACGCCGTTTCCGTCCCAGCCGAGAAATTCCCGCGCAATCTCCACGAACCAGGAATACTGCACCGTGTTGTCCAAGTGGTCGGCATGCTGAAGGATGGCCCGGACACGTTCGTGAGGCGGGACGTCGGGTTTCAATGGGGAATGCGACATGCCGACGGAATGAGCCAACTCCGTGTAGTAATGGTAGCCGAGAATGTCGTCCAAATGGCGCGACACGGGTTGGCGCGGGTCGATGTGCGAGTGGGGATCGATCAGGGGGATGGCTTGCAGGGCATCCAAGAGGTTTTCGGTCAATCGATCAGTCGTCATCGTCAAAACCCTCTTCCAGAGCATCGAGCCATTGCCGGACCGAGGCATCGCTGGGCATGCGCCAATCGCCGCGGGGCGACAGGCTGACGGAACCGACTTTGGGACCATCCGGCAAGCAGGAGCGTTTGAATTGGTTCGCAAAAAAGCGCGTCAGGAACACGCGGAGCCAATGCCGAATCTCATCCTTAGAGTACGGTCGGTCGAACTTGGTTTGGGAGGCGAGGAACAGGATTTTCTCCGGCAGGGCACCATAGCGTAGGAAGTGAAAGAGGAAAAAGTCGTGCAATTCGTAGGGTCCGATGGCCGACTCGGTCGCTTGGGTCGCCTCGCCGCGCTCGTCGGTCGGGAGCAATTCCGGTGAAATGACTGTGGCGACGATGTCGAGCAGGGTTTGACGCAGCGGATCGTCGAATTCGTGCTTCGCGGCCCATTCCACGAGAAAACGCACTAGGGTTTTGGGAATGCTGACGTTGGGGTTGTACATGCTCATGTGATCGGCGTTATAAGTACACCACCCCAAGGCCAACTCGGACAGGTCGCCAGTCCCGACGACGAAACCCGCATTCATCAACAGATTGGTCCGCATACGGGCTTGCACATTTTCGAAGGTGAGATCGTGGCGTTTCTCCGGGGGAAGTTGCCGAAGACGCTCGGTGAATGACTCGACGTCGAGGCCATCGAGGGAGATGCCGAAGGGCTGATGCCCCAACAGCCGCAGTTCTTCGAGGCATAGGGCACGGATGTCTGCCTCGTGGGGGGTGACGCCCAATTCGGCCATGAGCCGTCGGGCGTTGTTCAGGGTGCGCGCGGTGGTGCCGAAGCCGGGCATCGTCCAGGCGTGAATCCCAGCACGGGGCCAGCCAAGGGTGTCGAAGGTGCGGCAGGTGACCAGAAGTGCGAGCGTGGAGTCCAAACCGCCCGAGACCCCGATGGTGACTTTTTTCACGTCGATGTGTTCCAAGCGTCGGGCCAGCCCGGCGACTTGGATGTGGAAAATCTCCTCACAGCGTTCGCGAAGTTCCTCCGCGCCCTTGGGGACGAACGGATGCGGATCAATCGGGCGGAGCAGGCGGGGCTCGTCGCTCTCGCGGGGCGCGGCGAAGCCGATGGGGGATTTTTGCGGGGCTCCCAGAACGATCGGAATCACCTTCGGGGGAATGCTCGATTTCCCCCCGCGAAAGTCGTGGAAGGTGCCGATGCGGAGTCGATCGAACGAAAGTCGGTCAACGTCGACGTCGGCGATGAGGAGGGTTTCGCTGCGGGAGAAGCGCGACGACTCGGCGATCAGATTGCCATTCTCGGCGATCAGGCAATGCCCGCCGAAAACCAGATCCGTCGTCGATTCATGCACGCCCGAGGAGCAGTACACATAAGCGGCGATGCATCGTCCGGATTGGCTACGCACTAGCTGCCGACGGTACGGCGCTTTGCCGATCACCTCATTGCTCGCGGACAGATTGAGGATCACCATAGCGCCGGCCAGCGCGTGTTGGGAACTCGGCGGGATCGGGACCCACAGATCCTCGCAAATCTCCACCGCGATCAGAATCTCCGGCGTGTAATCGACTTCGAACAAGATTTCTGGGCCAATGGGGACCGGTGAATCATCGAAACCTGAGGTCTCGGAAAAGAGGAGCGGTTGTCCCGAGTGGAACCAGCGATCCTCGTAAAACTCCTGGTAATTGGGCAGGTACTGTTTGGGCACCAGGGCGAGCAGTTTGCCTTGATGCACCGCCGCGGCGCAGTTGTACAGC
>JAOAAM010000329.1 GCA_026418875.1 Gemmataceae bacterium
GTACCAACATGCTCGCGCCGGAGATGCAGGGGTATGCCCCCTGGCGCGACTCGGAGTTCCTGGCCCGATTCCGCGGCCGCAGCGAAATGATTGATTACTGCCTGTCGCATCGCCTGCCGATCAAGGCCACCAAGGACGCTCCTTACTCGACCGATGCCAATCTCCTCGGGCTGACGCACGAAGCGGGCAAGTTGGAGGCGCTCGACACCCCGCCCGGGTTCATCACGCCGGGCATGGGAGTGCATCCGGAGCAAGCGCCCGACACCCCCGAGCAGGTCACGGTGCGGTTTGAGAAAGGCCGGCCCGTGGCGATCAACGGATCTCCGGTGGGTGCTTTCGACGCCCTGTCGCAAGCAAATACCCTCGGGGGTCGGCACGGCGTGGGCATCGGCTATCATCTGGTCGAGAATCGCTTCGTTGGCATCAAATCGCGGGGGGTTTACGAGGCTCCCGGAATGGAGTTGCTTGGTACGTGCTACGGTTATTTGCTTCAACTGATCCTCGACCGCCGCGCTCGTGAAGTCTTCGATCATCTCTCCGCGGTGATGGCGAAACAGATTTACCAAGGCTACGGCTTCGACTTTGCCTCCCGCATGATCCGCGAGGCGATCCGGCAAGTGGCGGACTTGGTCACCGGCACAATCACCGTTTCGCTGTACAAAGGCCGGGTCGTCTTCGCCTCGGCGGTGGACGTCCCGCATTCGCTGTACTCCGAGGCGAACGCATCCATGGAGGCGGTCGGCGTCTTCGACCATGCCGACAGCGAGGGCTTCCTCCGCGTGTTGCAAGTCAGTGCCCGCGCGTTGGCCGCCGCGGGGCAGGTCAAGGCCTCCGCCGTTCGCTGGGGATGATCGGCTCAGGGTCTCGGGGAAGGTGACACCGGCCACGGCGGATGCCGATACCCGGACATCCGCCGCTCTGACTGGCTAGCCGGCACTCGACCGCTCACTCGCCGCTCTTCGGATCATTCCGGCCGTCGGCCGCTCACTCGCCGCCGCCGCTCGTCCCGGGGCGTTGCGGCTGCTGGCCGGCGCGACGTTCTCGGGGGAGCAACTCTGGCAGATTGGCCACGCGCATCGCCGCCACGGCCATCACCTGTGTCCCTTGGATCAGGTTCGCCTCGATCACCTTGTCCACCGTGTCGGTTTGGGTGTGGTGGGTCAGGCGATATTCGTGCGGCTCTTGGTAGCAAGCGAACCCTGGCACGCCGACCCGCTCGAACGATTGGTGGTCGGTCCCGCCGATCGACCGGGTCGAGATGCTGGTCACGCCGATCTCTTTCAGCGATTCCAGTTCCCGCTCAAAGATTGGCTTGAGCACTTCGCGGCCTTGCAAGCCGATGCTGATGACTTTGCCGGTTCCGGTGTCGTGGACCAGTGCCATCGAGCACTTGGACATTTGGTCTTTATGCCGCTCGACAAACTGCCTCGAACCGTGCAGTCCTTGCTCTTCACCGCTAAAGAGGACGAACTTGATGGTTCGCTTGGGCTTCACGCCGCACTTGGCCAGCACGCGGGCCGTTTCCAGGACGACGCATGTGCCTGTACCGTTGTCCGTGGCGCCTTGGGCGAGGTCCCACGAGTCGATGTGGGCGCCGACGACAACAAACTCGTCGGGCTTTTCACTGCCGCGGATTTCTCCGACCGTGTTGTACACCGTGATCGGGCCGGGGATGAAGCGGTTGGTGACTTCCAGTTCCACTTTGGTGACGGCGGGTTCGGGGCGACTGGCGAGCCGCCAAAGCAAGCGGTAATGCTCATGGGCGATGAAGAGGGTGGTCACGCCGTCTTGTTCTTCGGCTCGTTCTCGACCCCGCCAACTTCCCGTTGTGACCAGCAGACCGTGCGGTTTGGACGAATCCTGCAACACGGCCGCGACGCCCTCGGCCTTGAGGAAGTCGCGAATTTCCTGATTGAGTCGCTGCATTTCGCCGAAGTTGCCTCGCGGCGGGGGTTGGTCGCCGGCCATCGGTCGATTCGGCATCGGTTGGCCAACGCCACTGGCGGGCGGGTTCGGCGTCGGCTGGCCATCGCCACTGGCGGGCGGGTTCGGCATCGGCTGGCCATCACCGCCTCCCATGGGTCGATTCCCCATCGGTTGACGAGGAATGCCATACGGCCCCAGGTTCGGGTCAATCGGCGTGGTGATGGGGGGAATCGTCCGAGGTTCGCCACGCAGGATGATGGCGTCTTTCAGTTTGCCCTTATACTGGGCGAGATCTTCCCGTTTCGAGGCTTTCAGGATGACCACGGGGCCGACGATCTTGCCCTTGGTTCCCGGCGTCCACCCGGCCGAGGCGATGAGCAGGTTGACGTTGATCGGCGGCTCGACGATCCGGGCGCTGGCCGGACCACGCTCCCAACCCACGGGGATTTCCCAGGGCTCTAAGCGGACATTTTCCAGGCCGTAGGACCGCATCCGCTCGGCGGCCCACTCGTTGGCCCGCTTCAGATTCTCCGAGCCGGTCAACCGCGGGCCGATCACATCGCAAAGGTAGGTGATGTTCGCCAGGATCTCCGAGTGGTTTTTTGCTTCGGCCAGGATCTTCTGATCCAGGGCCTTGGCATCGGCGGCGACGGCCGCGGCATCCGGTTCCTTGTTGTCGCTCCGAACCGCCGGAACAAACAGAATCACCCACAGGAACAAAAGCCAGTCAATTCGCAATAAGCGCATGGCAGCCTCGCAAAGGTCAAAAAATGACGACTCGCGGGTATAAACCCTCAAATTTCGGAGAGGTTGCGGCTGCCAGGAGAGGTCCGGGCAGCCGCATGCTGCATCGCTTCAACAAAAGCCCCGCCGGCGATCACCTACCGCTTGGGGTAAGGCGGAACGGGCGGCAAATTGAACTCTTTGGTCTTGAGTTCTTCGAGCAGATGTTTGACGGCATAATTCAATTGCTCGTCGTCGCCGGCCCATTCCTTGGCCGGGTCGTTGTCCACCACATCGTCCGGGTCAACGCCGTAACCCTCGATGATCCAGGTCTTGCCATCAAGGCTGTAGCGTGAAAACTCCGGCCGATTCAGGTAGCCGCCATCCAGAAGCGGCAGCGTCCCGCGGATGCCGATGACGCCGCCCCAACTACGCTTGCCGATCAGCTTGCCCAAGCCATAGTGCCGGAACTGCCAGGGGAACAGGTCGCCGTCGCTGGCGGAGAACTCGTTGATGAGGCAGGCCTTCGGCCCGACGAAGGTGCCGAACGGGATCACCGTGGGCGAGCCGTTCCGGTGGATACCCACCATAGCGATTTCCCGCCGCAACCGCTCGATCAACATCGGCGACACATTGCCACCGCCATTCCCACGCATGTCGATGACCAAGGCTTTCTTGCCGAGTTGCGGGTAATAGTGCTTGGCGAATTCATTCAGCCCGTTTTGCAGCATGTCCGGCACATGGATGTAGCCGATCTTCCCGTTGGACATCTTGTCGACCTTGGCAATGTTCCCCTGCACCCACTCGTAGTAGTACAAGGGCGCTTCATCACGGATCGGCACCACGTGCACGGTGCGAGCACCAGCCAATTCCGGCTTGCTGTTCAAGCTTAAGATGACATGTCGGTCGGCGGCATTCACCAGGGATTCATAGATGTTGGCCATCTCACTGGTCGGTCGGCCATTCACCGCCACGATGTATTCGCCGACCTTGGCGTCGACACCGATGTCCGCCAACGGGGAGCGCGTCGTCGGATTCCACGTGGTGCCTTTCAGGATGCGCTCGATGCGGTAGAACTTCGTGTTCGGATCACGCCGCAATTCCGCACCCAATAGCCCCAGTGGCAGGCGCGGCACGTTCGGCACGTCGCCCCCGCCGACGTAGGCATGACCGGCGTTCAACTCCGCGATCATCTCGCCGATGACATAAGTCAGGTCGGCCCGATGGTGGACGTGGGGCAGCAGGGTGGCATACTTCGCCTTCATGGCCGGCCAATCGACTCCATGCATCCCCGGGTCGTAGAAAAAGTCCCGCATCTGCCGCCAGCATTCCTCGAAGATTTGCTTCCACTCGGCGGCACGATCCAAAACGACCTCCATTCCGTCGAGCTTCAATCCGTCGCCGACGTTGATCGGCCCTCGCGGCAGATCGATGATGGCATACTTGCCCCCTGCCGACACCAGCATTTTCTTCTTGTCATGCGAGATCTCGTAGCCGCCGATGTTGCCCAGAGCCGTCTCTTTCTTCGCGGCCATGTCGAATACGAACAGGCCGTCGCCACGGCGGTAGTAAACGAGGTTGCCCACCACGTTCAGGTCGCCGTAGTTGGCCGGGGGAACCGGAAGTTGCACGACCCGTTGGGCCAGCCCGTCGGCATCGACCCGAACGGCGTTCGGGGCTTCCCCGGGCTTCGGCTCGGCGGGCTTGGGCTGTTCGCCGGGCTTGGGCTGTTCGTTGGGCTTGGCTTGCTCCGCAGGCTTGGGCGGATCGCCCGGCTTGGCGGGTTCGGATGCTTTGCCGCTGCCCGCGGGTTTGTCCGGCATGGGCTTGGCGTCAGCCGGCTTGCCCGAGTCCGATGGTTTGCCTGCCTCGGCCGGTTTCTCCGGGGCGATCGTCACCTCGTCGCTCTTCGGCGCGAACGGGTGTGGCAGGTCCTTGCGCAAGGTGATGAGGTACACCCGCTGCATGTTCTGATAAATGTGATTGAATTCCGTCTGGCCGTAGGTCGGATTGAAGTCGCGGCCCGAGATGAAATACAGGTATTTTCCATCGTCGCTGAAGGCAGGCTTGGCAACCGTGTACCAGCCATCGCTCGCCGGAATGCTCTCTTTCTTGTCCACCGAATAGAGCATCAACAGGGCGAACTCTTGCGGTCGCGGCAGCACATAGGCGATCCACTTCGAATCGTGCGACCAGACGAAGTCGGTAATCTCGAACGCTTGCGACTGCGCGACCAGTTGCACCTCGCCGGTCTTCACATCGACATATTGGAGTCGGCCTTTCTTGTCGTTCCAGGCGATCTTGCTGCCATCGGGCGACCAGTACAACTCGAACTTGTAAGTGTCGCCGCCCTTGGTGATCGCCCGGGACGGTTCGCTACCATCTTGGGCGATCAGATGAATCTCGTCTTCGCCGGTGGCGTCGGAGATGAAGGCGATGGTCCTGCCATCGGGCGACCATTTGGGGTTTCGGTCATGCACTCCGGGGCTGCGGGTGAGGTTGCGGGTGGGGCCGCTCGTTGCCGGGACGGTGAACAAATCGCCCCGGGCGCTGAAGAGCGCTCGTCTGCCATCCGGCGAGATTTCGTAAGATGCTACGTTGTTGGCGACCGATCGCAACCCCCCCCGGGCCACGGGGAAGTCGTCATTCATCTCGATCGGTACTTTCTCGGCTTTTTCCGTCTTCAAATCGAAGCGATAAATATAGCCGCCGTTCTCGAACACGATCGCGTTGTCCCCCAGTGACGGGAACTTGCAATCGAACTCTTCAAAGAAAGTGTGCTGTTTCACTTCGCGGGAAGTCAGATCGTAGGAGAACAGGTTGAATCGGCTATTCTTGTCTCGATCGGACAGGAAGTAGATGCGATTCCCTGCCCACATCGGGATGATGTCGCTGGCAGGGCTGGGGGCGATGGCTTCGGTCGTCTTCTTGTTGAAGTCGTGGATCCAGATGTCGTCGGCCATGCCGCCACGGTAGCGCTTCCAAGTGCGGAACTCGCGGAAGATGCGGTTGTAAGCGAGTTTTGAATCATCGGGGGAGTAGCTGGCGAAACCGCCGCGGGGCAAAGGCACCGGCTCGGGCATCGATCCGTCGATGGTCACGGTGTATAGCGAGCCGATGAAGTCGTTGAACGACCGCATGCGGGAGCGGAACAGGATCGTCTTGCTGTCGTGCTTCCAACCGATGACGATGTTGTTCGGCCCCATTCGGTCGGCGACATCATCGCGGGCCAAGGTGGCGGTCCAAGTCAGCCGCTTGGGCACGCCGCCGCTGGCGGGGATCACATAAACCTCGGTGTTGCCGTCGTACTGCCCGCTGAAGGCGATCCACTTCCCGTCCGGGCTGAACCTGGGGAAAATTTCCTGCCCGTCGTGGTTGGTCAAGCGCCGGGCGACTCCGCCTTTCGCCGGGACAGAATAGATATTCCCGGCATGGGTAAAGGCGATGGTCTCGCCGTGGATCGTCGGGAAGCGCAGCAGGCGGGCCTCGTCGGCGTGGCACACCGCTCCCGCGAGGAACACTACCGTTGCAATCAGCCCCAATCGCATGATGACCTCGTTGACCGTGAACGTCCTCGAACCGTCCTGGTGCACACGTTTCCGATTTGGTTCTATCTAAGCGCCCGACGCCAAGGTTCAACGGTTTGGCCCGGCAAACATTTACTCGTCGAAGATGCCGGCGCCAAACTCCGGGTCCGGCGTGAATGTCATGTCGCTGCTGTACAGGACCTGCACCTCGGGCGGCGGCTCCGGCAATTCGATCGGCTTCGCCTCCTCGCCCTCGACGACGTCGGCCGCCTTCGCCGCTTGAATCATCAAATCGGTGCTGGTCGGGTCCACTTTGCGGCACGACTCGGCCAAACGTCGCTCCACGTCGCGAAGCCATTCGCGCCATTCCTCAGTCGTGGTTTCCGGCGGGGTTAGTTCGGCAAACTCGGCGCAAAGCAAGATCAATCGCAACAAATGGCGGAAGATGATCCCCTCCTGCCGGGTAAGATCACGTTGCTTGATGTAGGCATTGAAGTCGCCGCCGAATCGCAGCAACTCCGCCGCCGACCAGACGGCCTCCACTTGCAGGTCGGTCACCTCGGGGTAAAGTGCCTCGAAGTACATGCGGAGCTTCTCCGCGAGCAGCGGAGGCCGCTCTTCCCACGGGACGAACTCTTTGGGCTTCGGCCCCCCCTCACCCTCGGCGGAATCCGAGGCATCCTCGATCGGAGCCGTGATCAGACCCCGGCGGATCAACTCAGGGTCCAGCCGCTCACGCTCCAATCGACCGGGGGTCAGGTCGCGCGGTACTCGAACGAATTTGAGCAGGGGCCGCGGCAGTTCCAATACGCTTTCAAAGGCTTGTAACCGCTCCTCCGGGCTGGCGATGCCCAATTGCTCGACCAGGAACGCTCCGTACAGCGGGTGAACACTGCGGAAGACGAGCAGCCGGTCCAACTTGTCGGTCGGGAGGGCGCGTTGGATCGGCGGACGAGGCGGCGGGGCGGCCTCTCGCGCGACACCGGTTTCATCGGGGGTCGGTATCGGCGCGGGCGGCTCCAACGTGACGTAGCCGCCGGCCTCCAACGTCAGGAGCATCCGCTCCAGTGCTTTCTCTCCCGCCGCGATGCGTGGCTGGTCGAGCAGGCGTTTGCGAATGACCGTGCGAACCTTGTCCACCTCGGGCGAGACTTTCAGCAGATAGGCCAGCAGACGCCAGGGCAGCGGACCTTTGCTGTACAGTCGAGCCGGGGGCGAATTCTTCAGCTTCTCGAATTGGCCCTCCGTCCAGTAGAGCACGTCGTCGCGCTTCGTGGGTTTTTTTCGCTTCAACTCCTTTTTCATCTTGAGCAACACGGGGTCTTTGGTGGTCTCGGGAATTGCGTCGTACTTTTCCTTCCAACGCAGCAAGCGGACGTCGTCCTCGTGGGCCAGGACGTAAACAAACCCCTCCTTGTCGTACTGGGGTCGTCCCGCTCGACCAAAAATCTGATGCAGGGTGCTGGCGTCGATGAGCTTTTGCTTGCCCAATGGGCCTTTGGCCAGGCTGGTGACGATGACGGAGCGTGCCGGCAGATTGATCCCCGCCGCCAGCGTCTCGGTACACACGGCCACGCTGAGCAGTTTCTTGGCGAACAACTCCTCCACGACGCGACGATATTTCGGCAGCACCCCAGCGTGATGGACCCCCACGCCGCGCAGAAGCATCTGCCGCAGCTTCGGACCAGCCCCTTGCGTCCAGTCGTAGC
>JAOAAM010000374.1 GCA_026418875.1 Gemmataceae bacterium
GCCAAGGACATCGTCAAGCGTCGACCGGAATTCATCCTGGAGCAAGCGGTCAAGCGGATGGTGCCGCGCAACCGCTTGGGGCGCAAGCAGATGACGAAATTGAAGATCTACGCCGGGCCGACCCACCAACACCAGGCCCAACAGCCGATCGAATTGAAGCTGGACAACCTTTAACGGTCGGTTGCCGTAAAATGGGGATTGCGAAACGAAGCCAACCGCTGAAACCACGACGAGTCGAGGTGTGAACGCATGCCGGAGTCGAAGGCTGCCAAGCAAGTGTATCTTGGGACGGGTCGACGCAAGACGGCCGTGGCCCGAGTCCGACTGACCGAGGGAAACGGCAAGATCACGATTAATGGCCGATCGCTGGACGACTATTTCACGGAGATGAAGGATCGGCAAGCCGTGGTTGCGCCGCTGCAATTGGTCGAAATGCAGAATCGGCTTGACATCACGGTCAACGTGCGGGGTGGAGGATTTACCGGACAAGCTGGTGCCATCTGCCAAGGGGTGGCGCGGGCATTGAAGAACATGTTCAGCCCGGCCGAGGCAGTGACGGCCAAGGCGTCGGCTGATGGTCAACCGGCCCCTGACGGGGGTCCGATCGGCATGGTGAAGAAGCTCCGGGATAGCGGCTACCTCACGCGCGATGGCCGAATGAAAGAGCGGAAAAAGTACGGCCGAAAAGGTGCCCGCCGCAGCTTCCAGTTCTCCAAACGTTGATCGGCAAGCGACCCTCCGTTTTTGGCCGACGCAGCAAACCAACTCGGCGGAACCGACAGATTCAATGCTTCCGCCGAGTTTTACCTCGCCTCGGCAGCCCAACGGGTGTGCTCCTGCAATCGGTATGTTGGGGCGTCTCGAACCAGCCGGCCGCGAGCCGCGTTCTCCGCATGGCTCGGCTTGTCGCGACGAACGGACCGCCTACAATGTCTGTCCCGAAATCGGGATCGAGCTTACGAAACTGCCCAGTTGAAGGAGAAAATGACATGGGACGACGGCGTGGGAACGGACGGCGCAAAGTCGGGCGAAAGAAACGCCGGATGCGCTCGCGGATCCGCCATCGGAAGTAAGCGATCAAGCTGAGTAGGACCGGGGCGGGTCAGTGGTTGCGCAAGATCTCAGCCAGCGCCATTCCCCCCGCGACGCAGCTTCCTCCAACCAACCAACCGCCGACCACGTCGCTGAGCCAATGAGCACCCAGATAAATGCGGGTTAAGCCCACGAGAACCGGCAGAACGCTGAGCAGCGGCAAGACGAACCAACCGGCTCGATACGTCGCCCGGATCAGCAGATAAGCCAGCATGCCGCACGCAAGGGTCGTTCCTGCGGCGTGCCCGCTTGGGAAACTCTTGGTTGGCTCGAGGATGAGCGGCTCGAGGAACTCCGGCCGCGGTCGATCATACACGATCTTCAAGACATCCACCAGCTTCAGCCCGCCCAGAGTCGTGGCCAGCCAGACCGCGGCCAACCGTCGTTCCCGGCGGCCAATCAGGATCACCCCCACGAGCACACTTAGGGCAATCAACACCTCGCTGTCCCCCAAATGCGTCACACCGAGGGCCAGGGTCAATAACGTCGGATGCTGACGAGCATGTTCCGGCCAATGCTCTTTGATCCAGCCGTCCCATTCGACGAACAATCGGCGATCATCCACGCCGGCGGCTGTCAGGCCAAAGGCAAAAGCCAGCAGCAGAGAGATGATGGTGAGCACGGCGGCACGGAATCGCCGGGCATCGTCCCAGTTCGTGTTCGGTGCGAATCGTTTCATGGCGAGCCATCGCGTTCTTCCAGAGCGTAGCACATTCACACAGCAGCGTCGCGGAGAGAATTGCCACGTGACCCCTTGACTCGCGGCTTGCAATACAGACTCTTGACTACGAACCGCCGCGTTCGCTTTTTCACACCTTGAGGGAGCACCATGAATCGTCGCGAGATGTTGCTGACCGCCGGGGCCGGGGCCGTGGCGCTGCTATGGCCGCGGCCAAGTTTGGCTCAGGACGCCAAGGGGTTCACCCTGCCGAAGCTGCCCTACGACTACGACGCCTTGGAACCGGTCATCGACAAAATGACGATGACTATTCATCACACCAAGCATCACCAGGCATACATCGACAATTTGAACAAAGCCATCGCGGGCAACGCCGACCTGCAAGGAAAATCGATCGAGGAACTGATCGCGAACGCCCGATCGATCAACCCGATGACATTGCGAACCGCGGTGATCAACAACGGCGGCGGGCACCTGAATCACACGTTTTTCTGGGAGATCATGGCCCCGAAAGGCCAAGGCGGCGAACCATCCGCCGAGCTGGCCAAAGCTATCGAGGCTTATGGCGGCATGCAAAAACTCAAAGACGACGTGTTGGCCGCCGCCTTGGGGCGATTCGGCAGTGGGTGGGCGTGGGTGGTCGTTGGGGCGAACGGCGCGTTGGAGGTCGTCTCGACGGCGAATCAGGACAATCCCATCACCGCCACGCAAAATCGCCCCGGCCGGAAGCCGATCCTCGGCATCGACGTTTGGGAGCATGCTTACTACCTGAAGTACCAGAATCGCCGGGCCGACTATGTCAAAGCCTGGTGGAACGTCGCGAATTGGAAGGCCATCAGCGAAAACTACGCCAAGGCTAAAGGTTGAGGTCGAACTCGCCGCATGTATTCTTCGACGACTCGCCAGCGATCCGAGGTGGGGCGGGATCGACACGCATGCCGCCCCGCCTCGCTCCCCGTCACTCCTTGCGGATTCGGCGGCGAGGTGGGGCGAACTCGGTCGGCGTGGCAGTGCGGGAGGTGACTCGCCGAGTGGGACGGCCCCGCATCTCGTTGCACGCTTTCACTTCCGTGAATTTCGCAGGAAGCGGATGAACCCGATCGGATCGTTGATCTTCCCTTCGTCATACACGTCCATGACTTTGATCGCGCTGCCGGTCACTTCCATGACGACGTAAAGCGGCAGTTGCTCGGTGCCGAACAGATTGCGTTGAAAGTCCAAATTCAGCCGCTTGGCTTCGTCTTCGCGACGGTCGTCATCGACAGCGAAGGGGAAGAAATTCGCCGGCACGGTGTCGGTGTAGAGTTGGACGAGGCGGAACT
>JAOAAM010000486.1 GCA_026418875.1 Gemmataceae bacterium
GTGATCCTGTCGGACTACTCCGGCTCGGGCGACACCGCCTCCGACGGGTCAGTCGTCCCGGATTCCGGTGGTGGGCTGGGGATGCCCGCGGATGCGAATCGAGTGCTGACCGTGGCAGCCGACGACGCCTTCAGCTCGCGAGGAGCCGGACCGGGTCGCCTCTTGGCCGTCAAGCCGGATGTTCTGGGACCGTCCGTCGTTTCCTTGGGCGATAACCTGGTCGCACGAGGTTCGTGGGGGGCCGCCGCGTTCAATGCCGGGCTGGTGGCGTGCATTCTCGACGAGCAAGCCGCTCCGACCCCCGCGATGCTCTTGCAGCGATTGTCGATGAAACCCGGCACCCGTCTGGTGGTCCCGGAGTCGTGGTCGAAGAGTCGCTAGAGCGTTCAACCGCAGGCCGACCCCTCCGTCAGGACAGGCCATCGACAGCCCGCAAAATTTCCTCAATGGAGACGACCCGCACCGCGCGGGAGCCGTTCGGGTCGACGGCTGCCATGGTGATCCCTGCCACCTGGCTCGTTCGTAGCAACTCCAACAGCCCACGTTGCGGCGGCTGGACGATCCGCCAATCCTCGGAAAGCTGGGCCTCGTGGCGATAGCGGCGGGCCGACTCTTCCGACACGAACACGGCCAAAGCCTGTCCTCCGTCTTGCACTTGCCACATCGCGCACTCGGCGACGCCGTCGGCAACTCGGATCAGGATGTAAGGTCGCAGTTCGCTGTACGCGAGCATCAATTCTCCGAGCGGTGCCGATCAGCATGGACCATAGTGTCGATGGGCAACGGGCCATGACCTGCCTATCATCTTAACCGAACCCGCCCAGAACCGACACCCAAAAGGATTTGTCCGATGCGAGCCATCGTTTGTGTTGTCGTGTTGGCCGCCCCAGCGGCGATCCGGGCAGACGATTGGAAACCCCTGTTCAACGGCCGGGACCTTTCGGGCTGGAAGGAGAGGGGCGTCTCTCGATTGCAGCCGGGTCGGTGGAGGGTCGTCGAGGGCCTCCTCACGGCGGAGCCGGGCGACGGTTGGTTGGCCACGACCGAGTCGTTTGGCGACTTCGTGCTGCGGGTCGAATGGCGGATCGGCGAGCACGGCAACAGCGGCATCTTCTTCAGGGTGCCCGAGCAAGAATTTTCCGGCTCCCCAAGTGAGGCGGGCTTCGAAATTCAAATCCTCGATGATCATAGCCCTAAGTACAAGGGACAGTTGAAAGATTACCAGTACTGCGGCGGGCTTTACCATTTTGTCGGAGTGAAGAAGCCGCTGTACCAAGGCGTGGGTCGTTGGCAAACTTATGAACTCTCGGTCCGGGGCGATGACATTTCGTTGACCTTCAATGGGGAACCGGCGCTGTCCTTCCGCATCGGCGATCACCCTGCCGCGGCCAAACGACCAAAACGCGGGCAGATCGGCCTGCAAAACCACGGCACCCGGGTCGAATTTCGCTCGATCCTCATCCGACGGCTCGATTGAACTCGTCACTCCGACGTCACTCGCCTCACGGATCAGGCATCGGCGGGCCGATCCGGCGGCATCTCGGTCTGTTCGGGTGGATCGGTCGATGTACCGTTGGTCCTTTTGGCCAACCCCAACTCCTGAAGGATGCCCTCGTATTCCGCGGGGGAGTTGACGTTCCGCAATGGGTGGAACTCGGGGTCCACGTCGAGGATTTCATCGGCCTCGAGGATGCGGTGACGCACGGATT
>JAOAAM010000517.1 GCA_026418875.1 Gemmataceae bacterium
GCTTTGACTCTCGGCCGGGGCATTGCTAACATAGACGGTTCCCCGAGTTGTGGATCGGGGAACGTCCCCTGGCCTGACGGAGGCATCGGACCATGAGCACTCAAAACCGACGTGGGAACTGCTGAGCGGGAGGAGTTGCGTGTCGATCGTGCAAGTCCAGGAATTGATCGAGGCGGGCGTGCACTACGGGCATCGCGCCAGCCGATGGAACCCGAAGATGCGGCCGTACATTTACGGCAAGCGGAACCTCATCCACATCATCGACTTGCGTGAAACGGTCCGCGGTTTGTTGCGGGCGTATCGTTTCCTGACGCAGGTGGCCGCGCAGGGCAAATTGGTGCTATTCGTCGGCACCAAGAGGCAGGCGAAAGAAGTCGTCGAACGCGAGGCGGCCCGCTGTGGCATGCCCTTCGTCAGTGAACGCTGGCTGGGTGGAACCCTGACGAACTACCGGACGATCCGAAACCGGCTGAAACGATTGCAAGAGCTGGAGGCGCTGTGGCTCCCGCCGGGAGAGTCGCCCAACCGCGTCAACATGAACGAATACATGAAGTCGATGATGAACGAGGCGGGAAAGTTCGACGTCACCAAGGCTCCGGAACGAGCTGAGATCCGCACGTACTCGAAGAAAATGGTTTCCACGCTCAACCGTGAATTGAGCAAGATTCGGCGGAACTTGTTGGGCATTCGCGAGATGAACCGCTTGCCCGATGCCCTGATTGTCGTCGATCCGAAGCGCGAGTACATCGCCGTGAAGGAAGCCCAGCGCATGGGCATCCCGACGATTGCCTTGATCGACACGGACAGCGACCCTGACCTGGTCGACCTGCCGATCCCCGGGAACGACGACAGTATTCGGTCGATCGAGTTGGTGCTCAGCAAGTTGGCGGATGCGGTGGCCGAAGGCCGCAAAGCGGTGCCGCCCGACATTCAGGCCGGCCCACGACCGCGGACTCCGCCGAGCACCCGGGAAATGCAGCCTGCGGCGAGCGGCACCACCGCGCCCGGCGGTGCGGGAGCAAGTTCGACGCGGACTTCTGTGGGGGCCGCAGAGTCAAATTGACTTCCTGCCGAATGATACGGTTGTCGGGACATTCGTGCCCCTCCCGGACGCCACCTGGCCTTCGACCGAGGGCTGGCACCGAGGCGGTGGGGCCGTGCTCCCAAGCCTTGATTCAACCAGGAAACGCCAACCACCGATGAAACTCGGAAGGAGAGGGCCATGAGCACCGTCAGCGCGGAAGCCGTCAAGAAGCTACGCGACATGACCAACCTGCCGATGATGGAGTGCAAGTCGGCACTCGCGGAAGCCGCTGGGGACATGGAAAAAGCGGTGCAGATCCTGCGGGAGCGGAACGCCAAAGCGCAGATCAAGCGTGCGGACCGGGAGGCCGCCGAAGGCCGTATCGGCACATTCGTCGATGAAGCCCGGCAGATCGGTGCCATCGTCGAGGTTCGCTGCGAAACCCCCATGGTGGTCAAGAGCGAGCATTTCATCGCCTTGGCCAACGACCTCGCCCGCCACGTCGCGGAGCACAACCCGGCCACGGTCGAGGAATTGTTGACCCAAGCCTACGCTCCCGGGAAGACCGTGAACGACCGCATCGCCGAGGCGATCGGCTTAATCCGGGAAAACATGAAGGTAGCCCGCTTCGTCCGGCTGACCGGTTCGCTGGGCGAATACGTCCATCACGACGGCTCGGTCGGCGTGTTGCTTCAGGTCAGCGGCCCCGCCGACCGACAACTGCTCCGCGATGTCTGCATGCACATCACCGCCGTCGTCCCCACTCCGACGGCCGTTCGGCGCGAGGAAGTGCCCGAGAGCGTGCTGGCTCAAGAACGCGAAGTTGCCAAGGCCCAAGTTGCTGCCGACCCGAAAAATGCCAACAAGCCGGCAAACATCCTCGAAAAGATCGTCGAGGGCAAGCTCAATGCCTGGTTCAAAGAAAATGTGTTGGTCGAGCAGCCGTTCGTCAAAGACGATAGCAAAACCGTCGGTCAAGTGTTAAAAGCCGCGGGGGTAGAACCCATCCGTTTCGTGCGGCTGAAAGTTGGCGTGCTCAACTGAAGTTGGGCAACGGGTCATCAAGTGATCGTAAGAACTCGAGATTAAAGATTTGCAGGAATTGATCCATGCCTCATACAAAAAGTGCGAAGAAGCGGATGCGGCAGTATGAAAAGCGCCGCCGCTACAACCGAGCCTACAAAAAGTCGATTAAGGAAGCGATCAAAGAGTTCTTGGTCGCCAAGAAGTCTGGCGACGCCACGCAAACGGCGGAGGCTTTTAAGAAAGCGGTCAAGCGACTTGACATGGCAGCGGCCCGCCGGGTCATCCATCCCAACAAGGCGAATCGAAAGAAGTCGCAGTTGGCGAAGAAGCTAGCTAGTCAAGCCGCCCCTGCCCGAACCGGATCAGCTCCGAAAGGGTGATCGCTTTTCCGCACTCCAACTCGGTCTGAATCCCTCGTGAGATTTGGCTGCCGCGGTCGACATCGGCCGCGGCATCACATTTCCCGACTCTTCCCAGGGGTCGTGTCTCAATGGGCTGAGGTGCGTCGGCTGCGGCTGCGTATCCCGCCAGATCAGTAGAAGCATCGACGGTACCATCAGTGGCCGGACGATCATCGTATCGATCAACACCCCGACGCTGAGAGCAAAGCCAATTTGTGTCAGCGTCCACAGCTCGCCCAGCATGAGCGTCGCAAATGTCCCGGCCATGATGATGCCGCAGGCCGTGATCGTTCCCCCGGTGCGGGCCAGACCGCGGCGAAGTCCCTCGACAGGGCCGTGCCGCCGTCGTTCCTGCAAGGCTCGGCTGACCATCAGTATGTTGTAATCCTCCCCCACCGCGATCAGGATGGTGAACAGGAAGAACGGCACACGCCACTCGATTTCACCGAACGGCCGACCGGCCCACAGCGTGGCGAACAGAGCCGTCGCCCCCAATGTGGCGTAGTAGCTCAGCAACACGGTTCCCAACAGGTACAGCGCCAGCCATACCGAACGCACCACGATGAAAAGAATCAGGAGGACTCCCCCGGTGACCAAGAGGTTGACCCGCATCTGATCTCGAGCGATCAGGTCGGCCATGTCCCGCGTGTGAACCGTGACGCCGTACACTTCCCACTCCCAGCCAGCGGGCAATTGGGTTCGCAAAAAGGCTTCGATCGTCCCCAGCGTGTCG
>JAOAAM010000549.1 GCA_026418875.1 Gemmataceae bacterium
TTGATCCTCCGGCCGACCTCGGTGCGATCAGGCAAGGACATCGCGTGGGTCGGTGATTTCTCCGGTGAGGGCACTGGCGGCTACGGTCAGTGGGCTGGCGAGAAAGACTCGGGCCTCTTTGTGTCCCATCCGGCCGGGGAAGTTGCGATTCGTGGTGCTGATACACGACAGGGGGGCGTTCAGGCGGCCAAATGTATCGGCAGGACCACCGAGGCAAGCCGCACAGGATGGCGGACCAATCTTTGCGCCTGCCGAGAGGAAAACCTCCTCCAAGGTCTGTTGGCCCAGTCGCTCTTCCTTCAATCCCGCCGCAATGTCGCTCGTCGCTGGCACGACGAACGTATCGATTCGCACGGTCCGGCCCTGGAGCACTGCCGCCGCCGCTCGGAAGTCCGTCATTTTTCCGCCGGTGCAGCTGCCGATGTATGCTCGATCCAGCCGCGTGCCTTTCACCTCTGAGACAAACGCCTTGTTGTCCGGGCTGTGCGGTCGCGCCACCACCGGTTCTAATTTCGAGACATCGTAGACCTTCTCGAAGATGTACCGAGCACCCGTCTGCGGTTTGACCACGGTGTACGGCTTGTTGCCGGCATTCCGAGCGTTGACATAATCCAAGGTCACCTGGTCCGGCGCGATGACGCCGTTCTTGCCCCCGGCTTCGATCACCATGTTGCAAAGTGTCATGCGTTCTTCGATGTTCAGGGCGTAAACCGCCTCGCCGTCGAATTCCATCGCGCGGTAAGTTGCCCCGTCGCAACCGATGTCGCCGATGACAGCCAGGATCAGATCTTTGGCCATCAGGTAATGAGGAAGCTGACCGTGGAAGATGAACCGCATCGTCGGCGGCACTTTCAGCCAGAGCTTCCCGGTGCCGAGAACGAACCCCGCGTCGGTGTTCCCGATGCCCGTGGCGAATTCGCCGAACGCCCCGGCGGTGCAGGTGTGGCTGTCGGTGCCCAGCAGGACTTCGCCCGGCCGAGTGTGCCCCTCCTCGGGCAAAGCGATGTGGCAGACACCTTTGTACCGTTCGGTGCCCACGTCGTAGAAATACTTGATCCGCTGTTCGGCGGCGAACTCGCGGAGGATGTCGACGTTGCGATGGGCCATCGCATCGGCGGTGAAGATGTAGTGATCCGGGATGATGACGACCTTCTCAGGGTCCCACACCTTGGCGTGCGGCCCGAAATGCTTCTTGAAAATGCCGATGGTTCCCGGCCCGCAGACGTCATGCGTCATGAGGATGTCGACATCCACCCAAATGTTGTCCCCCGGGGAGACGTGATCGCGGTGAGCGGCTCGGGCCAAAATCTGTTCAGTCATCGTCATCGGCATGAGACAATCCCTTTCAACCATCGGATCAGGGAAGTTTAGAATCCCCTCGGGTGTTCGGCCCCGGCTGTGGACCAATACTCCCCTTGGATCCGGCGGCATCGGCTAGCCTCGTCGGATTTCGCGGTCCGAATAGCAACCCGCCCGCCTGAACGGAGAGCAAGTATGTCCCTTGGCCCATTCTACCCGTTATTCTTGCTCGCCTTGGGAATCACGGTCATTGTCGTCCTGATCGTCCGATTCCGCATCAATGCGTTGATCGCGTTGATTAGCGCCGCTTTGCTGGTTGGTCTGCTGTCGCCGAGAGTCGTCCAGCAGACCCGACAAATCGACGCCATCGAGAAGTTGGCCCGAAACGTGTCCGATCGGATCAACGCCCGTGATCCTCAAGCCGCCTTGCGACAACTTCAGGCCGACGAGAGAGACGTGCAGCAGGCCACTGTAGCCGATGCCGACACCCCCCGGCTGGCTTTTCTGAACGCGCCCCGGTTGGTGGCACTTTCCTTCGGCGAAATAATGGGGCGGATCGGCTTGGCCATCGCGTTCGCCAGCATCATCGGCCGAGCGCTCATGGAGAGTGGCGCTGCCGACCGGATTGTTCGCTTTTTCACGCGGGTGTTCGGCGAGCAGTTCGGCGGTTTGGCTCTATTGACCAGCGGTTTCGTCCTCTCGGTGCCGGTCTTTTTCGACACCGTGTTCTTGCTGCTGGTGCCGTTGGCGAAGGCCCTGCGTGTGCGTACAGGGAGGGACTACTTGCTGTACGTCACGGCGATCGGAGCCGGGGGAGCCATCACCCATTCGCTGGTGCCGCCGACACCAGGTCCGATCGGGATGGCGGAGATCCTGAAGGTGGACCTGGGGTTCGTCATCATGGTTGGAATTCTGGTCGGAGCCCCGCTCGCCTTGATTGGCTACGGCTACGCTGCTTGGGCCAACCGTCGCTGGCCGACGCCACTTCGAACGGCCAGCGACGAGGTTTTGAACGAATTGCAGCAGCGGGCACGGCAACCGGACGAGGAACTGCCCTCGTTGACCGCTTCGGTGATCCCCATCCTTTTGCCGGTGCTGTTCATCACTTCGGCGACGGTATACGACGCGGTGCTGAAAGCTCGGCCGAATTGGGCCGTCTCGGTCGGGCTGAACGGGGTGGATGTCACCCTGAAGGACATTTTGGAGTTTCTCGGCCAACCGATGTTTGCTTTGTTCGTCTCGGCATTGGTGTCGATGGCGTTGGTGGCCCGGCAGAAACGGATGAACCGCCATCAATTGGCCTCGTTCACCGCCTCGGCGCTGGACGATGCATCGATGATTTTGCTTATCACCTGTGCGGGGGGCTCCTTCGGGTTCATGCTGCGGGCCGTCGGCCTAGGCGAGAGTTTGCAAGAGTTGGTACCGACGAGCGGGAGCGGGCCGTTTTTCATTCTGCTCGGCTGGGGGGTGGCCGTGTTGTTCAAGATCGCCCAAGGCTCGGGCACGGTCTCGATGATTACGACAGCGGGTATCGTCATGCCGATCGTGGCGGCGGGCATGGATGCCACGGGCCAAACCATGTCGCAGTATCTCGGCTATCACCCCGTTTATTTGGTGATGGCGATTGGTTGCGGCTCGATGGTCGGCTCGTGGATGAACGACAGCGGTTTTTGGGTGGTGTGCAAGATGGGCGGCCTCACCGAAGGCGAGACCCTGCGAAGCTGGACCGTCACGTTGATCGTCATGGGCACGGCTGCCGTACCACTCCTGCTGCTCTTAAGTCGAATTTTGCCCCTCGGATAATCGTTCGCTCGCTCCGCAGATAACGGAAGGCTCGCCCGGCACGATCGTGCCGATTCGAGCTTTCGCCCCAGTCGTTGCGATCAGTCGAGTTGTGGCGCGTTCTTTGCTCCTCGCTTGGTCACCGAACGGCCATTTCGAGGGAGACGACGCCTCGGATCGACCGATTTCCAGAACGCGGACCACACCTTGTTCGTCCTTTATTTGGCGTGGCCGACATCCAAAAAAGCACGGCCGTCGGACGACTTGGCCGAAACTTCCCGCTCTGTGGAAGGTTGGGAGACGAATAGTGCCAACTCCGGGGCACCGGATTGCGGATCGGCAATGTCGATCGGTAATGTCGATCGGCAATGTCGATCGGCAACGTGGATCGGCACAGTCGATCGGCACAGTCGATCGGCACAGTTGATCGGCAACGTTGATCGGTCATGTCGATCGGCAAAATGGATTTGCAACAGTGAGTGGTCAACCGAGGGTAGCTATGTCACGGCGGCAGAATCGGCGTAAATTCCGGCTCCAAACCGGCAGCTCGTTCCCCACGATTCTTCGCACCCGACTGCAACTGGAGACATTGGACGATCGTGTCGTCCCCGCACTAACCTTCAACCCGATCGGGAATTACACGATGCCTGGCGGGAAGGACGTGTTGGTGCCGCTCTCCGCGGTCGATAGCGATGGCCACCCGGTCAGCTTTGCCGCCCTCAGCAGTGATCCCAACGTGACGGCAAGCGTTGTCACGGGGGGACCGAGCCTCCGCCTGACCGTCAGCGGAGTGGATGGACAGAGCAACCCGTTCAGCGGCGATCTCATCCTGCGATTGTTCCCGGACATCGCCCCCTTGGCCGTCAACCAAATTACTACGTTGGCCAGCAGCGGCTGGTACAACGGCAAACTGTTCCACCGCGTGATCAACGGATTCATGGCGCAGGCGGGTTCGGCCGACGGCATGGGCAGCGGCGATTCGGGCCTGGGACGCTACCGCGACGAGTTCCACGCGCGGACCACCTTCGTCAGCCCCGGCCTCGTCGCCCTGGCCAACGCCGGCGACGATGGCAACGACTCGCAATTCTTCATCACGGACATCGACGTGCCGCTCGCGCAAATGCCGCAGCACCTCAACTTCAATCACTCCATCGTCGGATTGCTCGTCGGCGGGTTTGACATCTTCGGACAGTTGATGAGCACCAACGTCGTCGCGCAGAATCCCCCCGTCAACACCGAGCTAAGCCGGCCGATTCCCCCCATCACCATCGTCAACGCGGAAGTCTTCACGGATACGCAGAACGGCGTGCTGCGGATCTCTGGGCCGACGAACTTCCTCGGCACAGCGCAAATTACCGTCACGGCCAGCAGCGATGGCGGGCAGGTGCAGCACAACTTCACAGTGCAGGGCGTTGCCGACAGCGTGAACGATCGTCCATTCTTGAGCGCCATCTCGGACGTCCGCGTGTCGGCCGGATCGTCAGTGACCATCCAACTCCAGGCCACGGATCTGGAAAATGACGTGCTGACGTTTGCGGTCGGTAGCCCGAACAACATCAACACCGTGCCGGCAGGTGTTCATGTCCACCTCGATCAGGGGAATCGAACCGTCACGATCACCCCACGCCCCGGCTTCGTCGGCACGGTCGACCTGCTGGCCGGCGTCAAAGACAATTTTCATCCGGACTTCGATACCGAACGCTTCCGGCTGATCGTCACCAATGACATTGATCTGGATACGGCCAGCGACACCGGGATTTACAACGACGATAACGTCACTTCCGATTCGACCCCCTCGCTCACTGTCCGGGCGGAACCCGGTCGTACCGTGACCGTCCGCGTCTGGGGGCAAGATTTCACGACGACCGAGACGAGTGCCGGAATCTACAAGGTCACCCTGCCGGAGGGGGTATTGCGGGTCGGGCCGAACATCGTGCACGCCACAGTGGATGACGGCAGCAGCGTCGAAGAACTAGCGCCGCTGACCGTCGTCTACGCCCCCAGCACCTATGGCATTTACACGGTTCCCGGGACACCTGGCAGCCCGCAACAACTGTCCCTGCGAATTCCGGTTGCGGAGTCCGCATTTTTCAGCGAGACGGCTTACTTTGTCGTCGATGATGCTTCCGGGCGGATCGGGACATTGATGCCCGGGGATGCCGGTTATGCTGCCGCCGCCATCCAGAGGGCACAGTCCATGTTCAACTCGCGGCAAGGTTCCGGGGCCAATCGAACCATTGCCGTGCAGGGCGGACAGCACCTCGCCTTCCTACTGGTGCAGAACGCGACCTTGGCCCAACTCCGCGCGGTCAATCCCAACAACTCGCCCAACGGTCGAATTCAAGCCTTTTTCTCGCTCAAAGCGGTCAACAACGGCGGAGTGGAGCACGCGCTAATCAACTATGATCCAGTCGCAGGTCGAATGATCATCGGTTTCGAGGACCTGACAGGAGGCGGCGACCGCGACTACAACGACCGGGTTATCGCCATCCGCCTGGCCGGCGACACCGGCACGATGCCTGCGCTCCGCGCCCCAGGCAACCAAGGTCACAATGTCACGATCACGGCGACGAAATTCCAAGCCCGCCGACCGTTGACCCGGCCGGGCAGTCCCAACCTCGTGGGCGAGGTCGGTCTTTTCCTCGTGGACGATCCTTCGGGGCGGATCGGTCATTTGAACCCGGGCGATCCGGGATACGCGGCGGCAGCCTTGGCACGTCGGCAACTGTTGTTCAACCCCGCGGCAGCCGTTGGAGCGACCAACAGCGTGACGATCCCCGGCGGATCGCTGATTGGCCTTTACGTTATCGAGACTGGATCAGCCGCCAGCTTCTTGACCAACAACCCCAACAACTCCGCCACGCAACTACCTCGGGCGTTTTTCTCGTTTGCCGCGGCGAATCCCGATGGCGTGGAACATTTCCGCACGGTCGGGCCAGAGCAAGTCACCCGCGACGCCCCATCGGCCAACGGCCCCATCCACATCCATGCCATGACGACAATCAATGGCACGTCGCAGTATTTCGACGATCTGCACTTCGCCCTGTCGTTCGTGGCCGCCCCCCACACCGCCGTGCCGACCATCAATTCGGTCCAACTCACACCGAATCCGGTGTTCACCAACAGCCTGCTGACCGCCACGGTCAACGCGAGCAACCCCTCGGGCGGAACGCTCTTCTACAACTACATTTGGAAGGTCAATGGAACGATCGTCCGCAGCCAGATCACGTTGGATCCGACGAACACCCTGGACTTGAGCCTGCCGGGCAATGGCAACAAAGGTCAGACAATCTCCGTCGAGGTGACCGTCACCGACGGCGCCACGACGAGCGCCCCGGTGGTGCAGTCGATTGTCGTGTCCAACAGCCTGCCGACGGCCACGATTCAGTTCAACCCCAGCCCCGACATCTTCAACGACAGCACCGTCACGGCGACGATCACCGGTGCCGACCCCGATGGCGATTCGCTCACCTACGACTACGTCTGGCGGCATAATGGCATCGTTGTGCGGACAGTGACCGACTCGGTCAGCACGACCGATGCTCTGGACCTGACCACGCTGCCCGACGTCCGCCCCGGCGACACGATCAGTCTGCAAGTCACGCCGAAGGATCCGCAGGGCAGCGGCAGCCCGGCGGTTCGGACGGCTGTCATCGAGAATCGCGACCCGCAAAGCATCGGCGTGCCGGATCAGAGTTTCCACGGACCCGGGACGTTCTCACTGGATCTCAGCGCCTATTTCAGCGACCCGGATGCCGACCCGTTGACCTACACTGCCACCTTGAATGACGATTCGCCGTTACCCGCTTGGCTAAGCATTTCCGGCAGCACTCTGCAAGGGAATCCTGCGGTGACCGATGAGGGGACGTTGGCCGTCAAGGTGACCGCGCAAGACCCCTCGAACGCCACGGCTATCCGGACCTTCAATCTGACCCTGAGCAATCTTCCGACGAGCTTGAACGACGCGCCAGTCATCAACAGTTTGCAATTGGAGCCGGACCCGCCGACCGTCGCCAGCACCCTGACGGCCACGGTGTCGGCAACCGATGCCGATGGCGACCCCATCTCGTTCACCTTCCGCTGGGAAATCGACAGCGTCACGGTGCGAACGCACTCGACGACCAACACAACCGACCAGCTCGACCTTTCCGCTTTCGCTTTGAGCGGCGGCGAGGTGGTGACCATCTTCGTGACGCCCAACGACGGCACCGTGGACGGTGTGATCCAAGACGCCAGCGTGACCGTCGGGTAGCCGCGCGATTCGGCGAAGTTGTGGAACGCACTTTGGGGGCTGGTGGTCGCATACCGGCCCTTCGTTGTTCCACCGCCATCCACACCCGACGCCGGTCCGAATGCTGGTCGAGGGGATAGAAGGTCGATTGAATAACAGCAGCAGCAGGGCTTTCCTGCTGCGTACTCCGGCAGGGGACCTTTCCAAGTCGCACCCGAAAAAACGATGTGGCTACGTCCCGTGAATTTTGGAACCACCCTGCGGTGGCTGACTCTTCTGTTGGTCCCGCTGGGGATGTGTGCCGGTTGGCTCGCGGTGCGTCAGCCGGATCGCCAAGCCCCACGGAAGTTGCCGCTGTCGCTCGAGTCTTTGTGCTACGACGAGTACGACCTGACCGCGATGGCGCTGCGCGGGCTGAATGCCGAATTGGGGCGTCAGCCCGGGGCCGATTCCCCCCCTCGGATGGTGCCTTATGAAACGTTCTCGAAGGTCATCGAAGCACCTCGGCCGTTGCGCGAGCGGTATTTTCTTGAGTATCCTCATGCCGCGTTGATGCTCTTTCGAGCCGGTTATTGGATCCAATCGGGTTGGCGTGACGCTCCCATCCCGCCGGGCCTGCCCGACGCCGCCTACCACAACATCGCCGCACATGATCCCGAAACCGACGCTCAGTTCGTCGTCTGGAAGATTTTTGTCAGGGCCAGCGCCTTCTACACGGGGGTGATGGTGGCCGCCTGGCTTGCCCTGCTATTCGTCATCGAACGGCTGTACCCGACGGGTTGGCGCGGAGGCTCGTTCCTGTTGGTGCTGCCTGCCGCCGTCTTCTTCACTTTGAATCGTTACGACATCCTGCCCGCTTTGTGCACTGCTTTGTCGATCGCGGCTCTAACCCGAAATCGAGTGGGTTGGGCAGCGGTCGCCTTGGGTGTCGGAACGTTGCTGAAGGTGTATCCGGTCCTCTTTGTTCCTCTCATCCTGCGTTACCTTTGGCCCTGTCGGCTGCAAGCCATTCGATTCGCCGTGAGCTATCTCGTCACCGCGAGCCTCGCATTCGCCCCGTTGCTGTTCGGTGCGGACCTTACCGCCGTTGTGGCACCTTTCAAATATCAATTTTCCCGGCCGCCCGAATATGGCTTGACGATTTACGGCTGTCTGCTGCCGATGGAACTTGCCCATGGTTCGCTCGGCTCGATCTTCCGCCTGAGCGCCCTGGCCGCAGCCTGGCTGCTGACAGTTGCCACGCCGATCCGCGACTTGGAATCGCTCCTGCGGCGAGCGGCTTTCGTCTTAGCGGTGGTGGTCTCGCTTGCCGTGTTCTATTCACCCCAATGGCTGCTGTGGTTCATCCCGTGGATCGCGCCGCTGGTTCGCCGGGACGGTTTACTGCGATGGTCTGCGATCGGGCTGGATTTCGTCAATTACGTCACTTTCCCCATCTGGTTCTGGGTCATGCCGGTGGTTGGGAAGTCATTGGGCTTCGTGGATCAGGAACTTGATCCCCTGTTGATCCATGCGGGCAACATCCTCAGGTTGGCCCGGTTCCTGCTCCTTGGCGTCTTGTCGATTCGACTGATCCACAACGAGTGGGGCATCGGGTGGGTGATGAGTCCGCGGCTGGCCCAACCGACCACGGCGAACTCGAGCCGTTTGTGACACGTCCGATCCAAAACAAATCGGCCCCGAGGCGTGTGTCACTCGGGGCCGGGAGGGCAGGTATCCCGCTCTGTCAGGCATCGACCACGAGGGTGCAGCCGGAGAGGTGAAGGTACAGCGCGGTTCCATTCCGGGTGACGTATTCGGGATTCAGCTTGTAATAGACGAATCGGCCCACCTTCTTGTCTTTGACCAATCCGCTGACCCTGAGCACACCGAGGTGATGCGACACATTGACCACTTCCACGCCGATCGCATCGGCCAGTGTCCCGACGTTTTTCTCCCCGTCCTTGAGTTGCAAGACCAGCCGAAGACGATCCGTGTCGGCAATCGCTTTCAACATCTTGCTGGCCCGGGCGACATCGATGTCGTCCTTCTTTCGACCATTCCTCGCCATGACGCTGCGGCCTCGGAGAGAACTACGATCGCGAATCCAGTCGGACAAGAAACGGGTATAACGAATGCTTCGCGCGCTGTCCAGCAATTCGCAGGAAAATTTCCGGCGGCGTTTGCAGGGGCCGAAATCGAAGTGTCAAGTGCTTCGTCGACGTCGCTGCTTCTTGCCGGTTTTCTCGGCAAATTCGGTGTTGTCCGCGGTCAATTCTCGAATCCGCGCTTGAATAATTTGCTTCAGCAAAGCAGCCGGGGGAACCTTGTCCGCCGCGAATCGAACCGTCCCTTGGCCGACATCGAAGCCAACGAGGGCCTCGGCCAATCCTGACACGACGCGACCGCTGAATGGGTACAGTGCGCAATGCTTGGACGCCGCGCGATAGCCGATGATCGGACGTCCTCGAAGGCGGAAGACGGGCATCCCGTAGCTGATTCCTTCCTCGGCCTCGGGAACGATCCGCCGGATGGCGGCACGCAGCCTCTCCAGGGCACGGCGCGGCCTGTCCGGCAACGCCGCCAGGTAGTCATCCACAGCTTGCGATCTGTCGCTCATGCCCCCCACCCCGCCAGAATCTAGGCTGCCCCTGGGTCCTTTCGAGCCTCACCGATTTTCGTAATCGGCAGGTCCTTGATTTGCTCACTCTGACTTTGAATCGAGTCCCATCAGTCGGTCGAGTTCATCCAGCACGGCGGATTCTCGGATCAAAGCACGCATTAATTCTGGAAATTTGAGTTCGCCCAGGCGAACCGCACGCTTGACCAAGTAGGGGATGGGACTGTGCGGCTCCAGGGTTTGCAGCAGATCAGCAGCTTGGTTCAACATACGGTAAGCATCCGCCCGAGTCGCGAGGCTCTGCGTCAAGCCTGACATCATCGGGGCCGCCGTTCCCGACGAATCGGAGTTGCTGCCACTCGGCAGCGATCCTGACGAGCCGATACTTTGCTTGCGCTGCCACCATTGCTGCGCAATTTTCCAGCAGTCGGCCAAGGCGGCCCCGAGATTCTCAGGGTTTTCCGAACTGGTGAAGTCCGGGGCAAATTCTCTCATCCGCTCGTTCAACGATCGTTCGAGCTGCTTCAGGTTTTCTCGAGCGGCAGTCAGGTCGTCGAGTAAGTCGCGGAGGGCTGGTTCGGGAACCTCCGCGAGGCACGACTCGATTCGGGGCCGACGTGCAGCGTCCTGCCAGTCCAAAACGCTATAGCCAGAACCACCATGACGGACCAGTGGCAGGGCGCGGACAGTCATGGGGAACAGTGCGCCATACGCGGCCTGATTCAGCCACTTGAACGGCCCCTCGCGGACTTCTGGGGTGTCGCCTTCCTCGATCCTCGGGAACACACGATCCCAACACTCATCGACCAAACGGCGCAGCAGGGCCAAGCCATCGCGCAACCCCGGGATGCCGCGCTCGATGGCGACGGCTTCCACAAGTCGAGCGGCAACGAGCAAATCCTTCGAGGTGCGCGTCAGGGTTTCTGACGCCAACTCGACGATGCCGGACCAATTCGGCTTGCGATATTCCGTGGGGCGTCGTGGATCATCGGGATCGTAATCGTCGGGGTTGATTTCTTTCCGCAGGTCTTCAAGCCGGAGCCGCGTATCGTAAGGAAGCGGCACGCCAGCAGGCGAGGAGCCGGGAATCGGCGCGACGAGCGCGTCAAGGTCCAAGATCGGTGGGGAGGCCATGGAAAACCCTTGCGACGGAAGAGGTGCGGAGTCAGGGGAAGAATAGTCTGTCACCCGGGGCGGGGCAACCACCAAGAGTGCGCTGCGAGGCGGTCGGTTTCCGCTCGATTCGAGTTTCTTACGGATCGGCGGACGGCTCACTTCCACGAGGCTGCCACGCCGCGTTGCAAGTCTCGGCGGCGACAACTAGAATGACGGCTAAGACCGATCCGGAAGAAAGGAATCCGTCCACGGCGGGAGGCCGGCGGCTTTCGGGTAGGGTAAGAGACGTGACAACGTCGTGCCGTTCCTGTTGACCCGCGCGGGAATGGCTGGAAGGAGTGGGTTAACTGTGCAAGTAAAAATCTCCGTTCGGCATGGACACCTGAACGAAGCACACCAGGAGCAGATCCGACAGAAGGCCGAAAAGCTACTGCACTTTTTTAACCGGATCACGATGATCGAGGTGACGGTGGACCTTCAGGATCCGTTGCGGAAAACCGTGGAGTTTCTGGCGAAATCCGAGCATAAGCACGACTTTTTCGCACGGGAGAGCCACGAGGAACTGTTCGCAGCGGTCGAATTGGCTTACGACAAGGTGGTCCACCAGATCCACAAGCACAAGGAAAAGATCCAGGATCATCGGCGGGACCGCCCGATCGGCGACATTCCCCCGACCCCGGGAAGGGCGGTGGAGCGATGAGCCGGAGCCGATGGCCGCGTCCAGAGCAATGCCAGGAGCCGGATTGATGGCCCGCATGAATGAGTTCGTGGTTCGGGAAGCCATTCTTACGGATTTGAAGGCAACCACCAAGGAGGAGGTCATTCGGGAAATGGTCCAAAGCCTGCAAAAGGCAGGCTATTTCACCGATACGCCGACCGAGGATATCGTCCGGTCGGTGATGCGGCGGG
>JAOAAM010000580.1 GCA_026418875.1 Gemmataceae bacterium
CGGTCCCGTACATCTGCTCGTTGAACAACGCAGCGCGTCGAGAGGGCTGGGACGCCGCACCGATGGGCGTTCCGCCCAAGGGGTCGCGGAAGTAGTGAGCGACCGCCTCTTTCACCTTCTGATCCTGATTGCAGATCCACATGACCATGAAGAAGGCCATCATCGCGGTGACGAAATCGGCGTAGGCGACCTTCCAGCTACCGCCACCTTTGCCCGCCATGTCAGACTCCCACTTCCTCTTGTGCGATCGCCTTCATGTCGTCGTGAGTGGGCCGACAATCCGTGCTCACGACCCGACGAGCACGGGCCACCACCTCGGAAGGACCGGCCCCTTCGGTCATGGCCGCCACGGCCGAGGCGATCGTGCGGAAAAAGGTCATCTCCGCCTCGCCGAGGTACTCCATCCGACCCGCCATCGGGGCAATAAAACCATAGGACATCAAAATGCCCAAGAAGGTCCCCACGAGGGCCGCACCGACTTTGTGTCCGATTTCCTCGACGGGGCCGCCGATCGCCTCCATCGTCACGACGATGCCCAACACCGCCGCCACGATGCCGAAGCCCGGGAGGGCATCGGCGGTCCGCGCCAAGGCCGACACCGCCGCATGATGTTCCCGGTCAATGACTTTCATTTCCTCTTCCAGCGCGGCAAGTAGCTTCTCCGAGTCGCCGCCGTCCCCCATTAAGCCCAGCGCGGTCAGGAGGAAATCCATCGCGTGATGGTTGTGGCTGATTTTCGGGTAGCGGGCGAAAATCGGACTTTCCTTCGGGCTGGAGATGTGCGAATCCAACGCCAACATGCCGTCGCGGCGAACGAGTTTCGCCAAGACGTACAAGAGCTTGAACAGTTCGACGTAGGCGGCACGGTTGTACGGCGAGCCTTTGAGCAGTTGCAGGACCGACTTGAAAACGTCCACGAGGACTTTTTTGGGCGACATGACAATCAGGGCGCCGAATGCCGCTCCCCCGATCGTGATGAATTCCGAGGGGTGGATCAACGCGCCGACATGGCCGCCCGCCATGGTAAACCCGACCAGGACGGCCACCAACACGACGATGCATCCGACGATGACCATGGGTGAACCCGACGGCGTCAACTCGAACGTCTGAGGCAACTTTTCCGTATTTGTGGCTCGCACGCATTTCCTGCCGAAGCTTTTGTCTTCAAAACGGCTCAGACGACCGTGGCACAATCGCTAAATCCGGCAACTTGCGAACGGATGAACTTCAATTATTTCTCAACTTCCGTCGATTTTTCGTCGATCTAATCGGCATGATCAGCAAAACCGCGTCGGTCGATCTGCTTTCCCGGGTCCTCGAGGCGGCCCGCGTGCGGCATGCCGTCATCGCCCACAACTTGGCGAATGTCAACACTCCGAACTACCGCCGGCTGGAGGTCCCGTTTGCCCTGGAACTTTCGCGAACACTCGGCCCGGCCGGTTCAGCCGCACCGCCCGGTTCAGCCGCACCGCCCGGTTGGAACGGTTCACCCATTTCACTCGGTTCGGCGGTGCCACCCATCATCGAGTCGGAGGTCGTGGCTCGAGAGGATGGCAACACCGTCGACCTGGAGGCCGAAATCGCCGTGTTGCAACGGAACTCTCTGTTGACCGCCGCCGCGACGCAAATCCTCGCCCAGCAGTTGTCGCAATGGCGAAGCGCCATCACGGGTCGTTGACCTGGAGCGATGGCGTGGCGCGATCACGGATGGTTGACGTTCCGCAAGGGAGCCTCGAATGTCCGCACCCCGATTGGTCAGCCCGCTTTCGATCAGTGCGTCCGGTATGGCGGCCGAACGCTTCCGCATGGAGATCATCGCCTCCAACCTCGCCAACGCCCACACGACGCGGACCTCGAGTGGTCAACCGTTTCGCCGACAGGACGTTGTGATCGAGTCGGTCGGATCGCCGTCGCGGGTAGGACCGGAGGGCGCGATGGGGGTTCGGGTGGTCGAGGTGGTCGAAGATACCTCGCCATTCCAACGGGTTTACTCGCCGTCGCATCCGGATGCCGATGCCGAGGGCTACGTGTCTTACCCCAACGTGCAATTGCCCGTCGAAATGGTCAATCTGCTAACGGCGATGCGCAGCTATGAAGCGAATCTGAAAGCGGCTCAGGCGTATCGGCAGATCTCCGAACAGGCCCTGATCCTGCTGCGGGGGGTGTGATGAGCGTCGTCGGAGCGACCGGGGTTCAAGTGCCGATGGTGCCCGTGCCCGCAGCGGCATCGGCAGCCACGTCGGGGTCGGCATCCGCGTCGGCACCGGCATCCGGAAGTGCGGTGTTTGGCGACGTGTTGCGCGATGTGATGGCACGGGAGGGGTTAGCCGCACAGCAGGCCGCCCAGGCGATTCAGTCGCTTGCCGCCGGGCAGACCGACAACATGCACGCCATCACCTTGGCCGTCGCCCAAGCCGACTTGCAGTTTCGCCTGATTCTGGAGTTGCGAAACCGCTTCACCGAGGCGTACCAGGAAATCATGCGAATGCAAATCTGACTTGATCTTGGGATCGCCGTATGGACGCCGTGCTGAAATTACTCGCCCACCTCCGCTCGACCTGGGATGGTCTGAGCTTCGTCCATCGAGGGCTGGCCGTCGGCATCCTCGCCTCGCTCATCGTGTCC
>JAOAAM010000524.1 GCA_026418875.1 Gemmataceae bacterium
CGTACATGGCACCCGAGCAGGCTCGTGGCGACCGCGACATCGGCCCTGCCTGCGACGTGTACGCACTGGGAGCGATCCTCTACGAGTGCCTGACCGGCAGGCCGCCGTTCCGGGGCGCGACCCCTCTGGAAACCCTCGCCCATGTGTTGCACGATCCGCCGCCGGCACCGCGGATGCTCGTGCCGCGCCTTCCGCACGACCTCGAAGTCATCACCCTGAAATGCCTGGAAAAGCATCCCCGACATCGCTACGCCAGTGCCCTCGAACTCAGGGACGATCTTCGACGCCATCTGAGCGGTCGGCCGATTTTGGCACGGCCCGCCCCCATTCTGCGTCGCGTCATGATGTGGTCCCGGCGCCGACCCGCACTGGCAACTTTGGCCGCAGTGTCGCTGCTGGCGCTCGGAGTGGTATTGGGGATCTGGCTGAAGCTAACCGACGACCTGCGCATCCAGCGTGATCACGCCCTGGAGCAACAGATCGAGGCGGCCAACCAACGCGAGCAGGCAGTCCAGAGTTTGCGTGAGGCACGGGCAGCCGCCAACGATTTCTTCCAGCTGGTTCACTCTGACAAGGAACTCGCCGAACAGGGCCACCACGAACTGCGATATCGACTCCTCGTGCGTGCGTTGCTGCTGCAAGAGAAACTCACCGAGCGCTACGGCGAGGATCCCGACCTGCGAGTTGAGATGGCCCACACCCATTTCAATCTCGGCCAGCTCGCTTTCAACCTAGGTAAGACCGACGACGCCATGCGTCACAACCAACGCAGTATCGAACTGGGCGAAGCGCAGCTGCGACATTCGCCTGACGACGTGCGAGTCGTTCGAAACCAAGCCGCACGCATCTCCGAGCGAGCGTTATACCTCAGCCAGCTTGGGCGGCTAGGCGAGGCGGAGACCGCTTCGCGCCGAGCCATCGAACTCCTCGCTCACGTCGCCCGTACATCCAACGACGGCCAAACTTGGTGGCATCTGGGCGCGATTCAGGACAATTTCGCTCGCCTGTTGACGCGCCGCAACCGGCGCGACGAGGCTGAGTCGATCGCGCTGTCGGCTCGCGATTCGCTCAATGAGGCCATTCGCCTGCACTTCATCAACTTCCCCGGCGACATCTATCCTGGTGACTACGCCGACCGCTTGGCACGCATTCACCTGCACCTGTCTAGCCTGTTCGCGTTGTCCCGCCGCTGGCCTGAAGCCGAGGCTGAACGCGAGGCCGCCTTGCCCCGCATTCGAGACGCCACGCGGAACAGCCCCCGCAATCCCAACTACCTGCACACCCAGGGGCTGTACCTCGAACTTCGCGCCAGCCAAAGCCGCACCTCAGCACCGTTGGAGCAAATCCACGCACGCTATCGGGAGGCTTTGGAATTCCGCGAGCGTCTGGTTCGCGATCACCCTCGGGTCACTCGTCTGCGGGCAGCGTTAGCGACGCTCCACGCGGAGTGGGCTGAATTCAATGCCGAGCGGCAGCCAGAACTCGCGCGCGCCTCGTACCGGTCTGCCGTTGCGGCAGGGGTCGTGCTGTGCCAAGACTCGCCGAAGATGTGGACGTATTCGCGAGACCTGGGCCGTCACGCCTTGGCACTGGATCGACTGATTGACAAGGCCGATGCCGACGATGCCCATCTGACTCAAGCCATTACCTTTTCCGCTCGATGGCTAAGCGATGATGCCCCGCACGAGGTGCGTTCGCTTCTCGCCCAGTTGTACCAAGCGCGTGGCGAGCGTCGGGCCACTGCCGGCCGCCTTGCTGACGCCGAGCAGGACATCGCTCAGGCCGACAAACTCAAAGATTGAACGCTATCTCGAATTACCTCCCCTTCCCCAGCAGCAGCATTGCGATGACAGGGTATCCATCTCGCAGACAGTCACACTTTGGAGTCATACGTTAGGATTAGCTTTTCCGACAATCACTTTGCTCCGGTCGTTCGTCAATGGAATTGCAGCGGGATTACGCGGCATCACTTCTTCTCGGTTCTAACATCTCCAAATGATTGGAATTTCTCCACCCTCCCCCAATTTAAGAATAGGGAGACTTCATTTCTTCATAGTGGCGATGAGCTATGTCGACGGAGCAGGTCAACTTTGGTAATCAGACGATTGTTTTGCACAGCATCCCCAGGTAGCGATGCGTAGTAAGGTTTAACTTGACAGCATTCACCTGTCATCGACGACTTAGATTCGCCTCTGCGAGATTGTTGCTGGTGACATCAACCAGTGGTCCACCAGCAACGGTGCGGAACAGGCCCAAGCCATAATGCGAGGCATAACCCAGGAGTAACGGCCCCTTGATCGGCTGAGCAAACTCCAAACGCAAGCCGAAACCAAAGTCGACCTTCGGAGAAACTCGTCCACGATATCGCCGGCGAGCGAAATGTCGGAGTGAGCGAGTCAAGTCAGCGTAGATCACAACACTGTCGGCTTCGGGGAGTCCACGGCAGGCGAGTTCGGCATTCACCTGTCCCACGACGGTCCGCTTGCGTCGACGGTCGAGAGTTCTCGGGGGCACGAAGGGAGTGACACTTTCCCAAATCGTCGCTCCTCCTGGTGGACCCAACAGTTCCTCAATCTGATGTAAAAGAGGGGGTGGCAAGCACCGGAGGTTTTCAAGATCACCACTGCCAACGACCGCGAGTTGCAAGTCGCCAACGAAGCCTCTAGTCCAGGTTCGCCTCAAGCGGCGAATGGCTCGCTGGGCCTCCTCGCCGAGGCCCATCTCCGCGAGGACGAGGAAATGGTCGATCCGACCGTCGCTGTCCAGATCCAAGGGAATGGTGTGAGCGTGTTTATGGTTGGCACGAAGGGGTCGGCCAAATTCGTCTCTCCCGGTGATCTCAGGACAGCTCACACGCTGACCATTCGCCAAGTTGCCGATGATGGCCCGGTGCAGCCATTCGGCTTGGGGTAATGCTTTCGTAATGGGGGGCAACGCCGACCGGTTGCCACTTGGGGTGCTAAGGGCCAACAACATCGTCTTGACCCTTTTTGCCGAGACCGGCCGGCGTGCGGGAGGAACTCCCACTTGGAGAGCGTCACTCCGCCGCCAGTACAGAACCCGTTGCGAACCCGGAGGCTGTGACCAACCGTGACCTTTCCACCAGAAGGTCTCTTTCGTCAAGCATTCGATCAAGTCCTTGGGGTAAGGGGCGAGGGCATTCCGGCATTGCGTTTCATACTTTTCTTGTAGCTTGGCAGTGATCCGCTTGCCCGAGGGCTTTTGGATGGTCGATAGAACCCGGGAAGTCTCGGCCTCGTACCATTGAGCGTACTCATGCTGCGGAATGGCCGCCAAGAGCGAGACCTGCTCCCAGCCGGGCCCCATGGGTTTTCCCTCCTGGCATGGCTCCGCGTTCCAGTCGATGCCGGTGTCCTCCGGTAACAGCTCCGCCTCCGCCCAACTCTCGCTTCGGCCCAGGTAGCCTAGTGCGGCGGCGAGTTTCGCCAGCGATGCGGTTTCCTCCGCATCCAGTTCACACGGCCAATAGATCAGCAAATCGCCATCGCCGACATTGGCCCAGGTGTCAAAGACAAGCGTCGTCTTCTGAGCTTTGCCTTCGATAGTTGGCATGTAATGCCGGCTGTGGGCTGCGCTGGCGGCGGGCAGACGATACGTCGGCAGCACGGCGGCAAGCTTCTCAATCAATCGCCGACCAACAGTTGGTATCTCGATCCAACCCAGCTTGGAGAAGCCCGCAGCCAAGAGGGCACGCAGCAACCGCCACGGGCAGGGCGGCCACTCGATCAGCCCTTCATTGACGTGGTGCCCCCAGGGTGTGGCATGGTAACGCCCCCCCGGGAATCGGAGCTTGACCGTCGGCATCGCTGGCTCCTCTAGTCCTCGCTGTCGCCTTCGGATTCCTCGTCGACGCCCGAGTCCTCGTCCTCTCCTTTCTTCGGCTTCTTGTCATCCTTCGCCTTCTTCAGGTCGTCCTCGTAGGTGACCGTGGTGTGCACCATCAGGTTCCTGCACTCGGAGATGGCGGCACTGACTGCTGATTCAAGGTCATCTAGCGACGGCAGCTTGAAGCCTTGGGGGCGGTCTGCGTGCAGGTTGTCGCGATCGATCGGCTCTAGTTCACAAGCCGTTCGCAGTCGCAAGTCACCGTCGAGCAGCTTGCGAATCTTGTACAGCGCCAGCAGGATCAGAAGCCGTTCGACTTTATCACCCAGGCCGTAGCCGCGGATCTGGGCCAGGTCGAGGTTGAAGTAGCAATCGATCCGATCGGCCACGTACTCATCCCGCGCGAAGGGGACGTTGCCGAAGCCTTCTTTGGATGTTTTTCCCTCTTCCTTTGTTGCCCTGACACGATCATTTTTCACACCGCCCGATGGTGCGACTTGCACGCCCGATGCCTCTATGAAGGATGACAATGCTCGCGCGGTTCGTAACCTCCCATCGATTGATTCCAGAAAGACACCATGGATCAAACAGCCCACATCATATTTCAACAACGCCGTCACAAACCTTTGGCGATCGATCGGCGCATCTTTGTTTGCTCCGATGGCTTGGGGGAGGGTATTGGTAAAGAACTCGCCTCTTGAATGTTCAATGTAAACGCTGTTCAGCCGGTGGGCTTCCAGCATCGAATCGGTGAGGAACGCTCCTCTGCGAGTAACCGTCACATGGCTGATGCCCTTGAGTGTTTCAACTGGTTCATTCTTGGCCATGTCCCAGCAGGTGGCTTCGAGCCGGTTCGCCATGCTCTGAGCGCTTTCGACCAGCAGCTTGGGGCCGTCTTTCGTCTGATAGGTCGCGGCTCCAAGGCTGGGGAAGCCGGTCGGCTGGAAGCGATCGCCCTGGAGGGGCCTGAGCGGCACCGTCATCAGAAGCCGATTGACACCATTCAGCGGGCTGAGGTCAAGCATGGGTCAGTCCTTTCATTGAGGGGTCCAGGATGGCAGCGGCCCGTTGGGCAGTGCTGCGGTGAATGGGGAAGGCCAAGGCGGCGGCCCAACGACGGGCGGTTTCCGCGTCCGTCGTGCCAGCGTACATCGGCGGACGGATGCCGACCGACCGCAAGCGTCGCCGGGCAATCTCGATCGCCCGGGCCGCATCACCGGACATCAACAACCGCACCACGCGCTCATCCGCGGGGATGTCGTGATTGTCGTCGATGGCAAACGGCAGGCAGCACAACCGCACTGCCAGCCAGCATTCCTCCGGTCGTTCACCCGCCGGGGAGGCTTTGGGCCGATGCTCGAGTGCCCATCGATCCCAGCGAATGGCCATGAACGCCCGGCCCAGGCCGAACAGTCGGTCGAGATCAACCGCCCCGCTCAGGAATCGTGCCAGGTCGTCGAGCTGTGCTCCGCATCCGTCGGCGGCCACCAGCCGGCAGCGGCGTTCGCCTCGCTGGGCCGCTTCAATCAACCGACGCTCGACGATGGCGGCAAGATCGCGGATGGGATCGCGACCCGAGACCACCACCCGGGGGTCGCTGGCCAGCTCCTTATCCAGGATGCGAAACTTTCGGGCCCCCCGTTCCAGTGGCAGGAAATGGTGGCGGATCGGGTCGCTGGGTTTGTGGTTGCGGTAGCTGGCGGCGGCACTGCCCAGGGCCAAGGCGAGGCGAAACTCGGGGGAGCCATCATTGACGGCCGCGACCCACTCGGGCCTGAGTCCCCCCAGCACTCCGGCCTCGATCCCAGTGCCGGTCGCCTGCAACGCTTCAATCTCGGCTGCTGCAAGCAAAATGGCCTGCCAGCGTTCGGGCGAATAGTCGTGCGTCAGTGCTGCAAAGACCGCATCCGCCAGGCGACGCTCCGCATGAACCAAGCGGGCGGGAGCGTTCTTATCCCGGCTCAGACGCTGCAATCGATCCAGCCAGGCCGCGAGGTCATCGATTAGGTAAGAACGCGGATGATAACGAACGTGAACCCGACCCAGCGGCACCGCGAGAGTCGATTGACCGTTCCGTTCCAGGTAGCCGTAACGAACGAATTCCGAGATTCCCCGTGCCACACCTAGCCGACTGATTGCCCGGGCAGCATCAATCGGTCGGTAAACGGTTTGGCGATGGAGTTGAAGTCGTGCCTCTCCCAAGAGTGTCGCCACGTCCTGTATGGTCGCGGGCTGTCGCCAGAGAGGCATCCATTGCTCACCCCGCTGGGCCTTTTCATCTCCCGGTGTGGCAAACCCGGCCGCATGAGACTGGACGGCAAAGGGAGCGCTGGCCTTGCTGAAGGCATTCGGATCGAGTCGTCGAGTCACTCGGGAGGAGAACAGAATCGCTCCTTCCAGCATCAGAACGAAGTCCCACGGGTTAATGAGGTTGCCGCTCTCGAACCCCGTCGAGCTATTCGCCCCTCCGGCCGAACCCGGCTGGAATTGACCGATCGATGACGCTTGAAGTTTCTGGCTTGGAGCAGTCCAGAAAGCCTCCTTAAGCAATTCGTGGGCAGAATCTGTCGCCCGGCCCAAAGGATCGGACATGTCAAAAAGAGCGCACAACTGTTGCATGAAGTTGTTCGTGAAGTCTAATCTCCCGTCATTGCCCCCCGTGCCAAGTAAGGAGGGATAGGTTGGTTCGTTGTGTTCGTCCAAAACAAAGGCGGCCCTCAGCCAGTCATGGTGAGTGCCACGCCAGCGGAGAACGGCTTCCCGCTGGATCAGCCATTTCTGCTTCTTATCTGGCTTCGCGGTCAGACCATTCAACACGCCATCACCTTCATCAATCGCTCTATGAAACGGCGCGAACCGAGGGGCTTTCGTATTGCGGATGGCCGTGATTGCTTTGCGGTTATCTTTCTTGAAGAAGCCACTCCCCCCATTCCACGGTGCAACGAGCGGGGTCGGTTCGTACTTCTCCAGGAAGAATGTTTCCAGTTCCTCCTTGGACAGCTTGGTGAGCAGGCAGAAGCGTTCGCCGTCCCACCAGCCGCGGGCCTGGGGGTCGGCTTGTTCGCCCACCAGGCGCAGGATGCCGAGAGCTTTGAGGTAATAGGCCAGTGGGGCCGGGGCACAACCCTTGAGGTCGTGCAGGTGGGTGGTCATGGTTGGCCCTCCGGGGTCAAAGCGGGATCGCTGGTCGTCAGTCGCGACGCCCGGGCGTCAGCGGCTCGCAGGATCGCCTCCAGCAACGCCAAACCACAGGGACCGTAGCGATTCTGTAAGTTCAGGCAGCGTTCCCGCCAACTGATGCCGGTCTTCGGGGATAGTCCGATTTTCGACGGCTCCAGAGAGAGACTAACTTCGGGCAGAGGCGGTTCGCCCGAAATCAGGGTAACGCTGGGTAACCGATCCCCCTCGCGAATGCCGCGGATCGGCAGTCCTCGGCCATCGTGGTCTCGGTAGTCCTGGTCTTTAGGGGCGGCGTGTAACGCCACTCGCACCTTGCCGTGATGGCTGGCGACCAGGTAAGCCACGAGGTCGAACTCTTCGGCCTGGCACTTTAGCAGGCGCTCGATCAGCGGAGTGGGCGGCGCTGGCGGCTGGCCGTCAGGCACGGTATGGTTGAGTTTCTTTAGCACCTCCCTCCACGGGCCGAGCAGGGCGTCGTGACTGGGCTGGTACATCGCCAGCAGGGCGAACAGCCCGAGAGCACTGGCGAGTTCATGGCGAAACGCCGGCCGGGTGTCGCTGCCGTCGGTATAGGTGTACTGGAAGTTCCTGGGCCAGCACTCGCTGGGGGCTTTCGCCAGGTCGAATCGATTCAGTCGAGGGGTTCGTTCGCCACCACGAATCGATCCCTGAAAGGCAGGATGCGCTTTGCCCCAGTCGTGCCAGATAGCTGCGAGTTCCAGTAGCCGTTTCAGATCATCCGACAAGCCCAGTTCTTGGGCGATGGTCACGGCCTCTTTGGCCACTTCCTTGCTGTGGCAGCCGATCGTCTTCCAGGGACTGAAGCTCAACTGCTCGCCATCTTGCTGATCGTCGGCTTTCTCCAACGCGTGGATGGCCCGATCCACGGCCGGCTCGACAACAGGCGGCACCGATTCAGTCGATGCCGCATCGAAGCCACGATCGGGTCGGTAGCCACCACAGTCACTCGCGACACACACGACACGACCGGGGAGAAGACTCGCTCGGGTGGCCTCGACCCACACTCCGTCGAGCCAATCCCACACCCACGCTCGCATTCCGCCGCGAAGTTTGGGCTTCTTGTTCGTCTTGGTCTCTTCGCCGCACAGCCAATCCCGGGCCTTGAGGAAGGGAATCGCACACAGTTCCCGCCGGTGCGGCTTGTAGTCCTCGGGCGGCTTGTGGGGGGGATCGCCTTTCTTGTCCGCCGGGATCTCCAGCCAGAACACCTGCAAGTCCCGCTCATCGCCGGTGCGGATGAACCGGCTAATGTCCAGGTCCGCACCTGTCAGGTCCGGCGTGGTATCAAACAGTTCGTCGAACTCCTTGCGAAGCAACAGATGGGCGGGGGAATAAGGGTACAGCCGCTGCCGAGCTTCCTCACCCAGCGATCGTTCATGGTCTTCTAATGCCTTGATACCCACGTCGTGCAACTGCTGTATTGTTTCCCAAGCACTTTCGAGTTCTTCCGGTTGATAGGGGGAGGCGTCGTCGGCATTCTTACGACGATCAACGACCAACACACTTCCGCCGCCCCCATATCTCGCGCAACGACCGAATCTCTGTACTAAGCTGGGCCAAGGTGCCAGTTCCGTGATCAGGCACCCCGCTGAAATGTCAACGCCTGCCTCCACAACCTGCGTAGCTACAATAATTCGATCGACACCCCGTTGGCATGCCGCCTTATTCAGGAAGTCGTCCCGCCACTTTTCCCGATCCGCTGGGCGAAACCGGCTGTGAATAAGCCGCGTGTCACCTTTTTCTCGCTTCTTGATCAACGCATCAAATGTCTGGCACGCCCGCTCAACGGTGTTGCAAACGACCAGGGTAATCTTGCCGAATTCCCCATCGCTCAGTTTGGCGTGTTCTTCAAGGATTCGAGTTGCAAACCGCTGGTGGGCGTCCGGTGCGATGGTGGCCGTCGTGGTTGCTTTGGAAATGTCCCATAGCCCACCGGTCCGCTGCTCCCTCGAAACTTCACCCGGATGTTCTATCCAGTCGTCGTGAAACTCGGCAGAATCGACGGTGCGCAACCAAGAGGGTTGAAGCGTGGCGCTCATCCACCAGGTGCGGGTCGGGCGGAGATGTTTGACGCAATCCTGGTCGCGATAGGTCTGGAGTTGAGCCGAGGTGGCCAAGCCGACATCCATCAACTGAACTTCGTCCATTACCCACAGGCAGTCTTGATTCAGCAAGCCGAACTCCATCGGCCAGCGTGCTCGCGCGCTGGCGTAACCACGGTTCAATGCCCGTGACAGCAGCATGTCCTGCGTGCCAATGATGATCGCCGGTCGTTCCGGATGAAGGAACCACTCGCCGCTGTCCTCGCCGCCCATCACGAGGTGGACGGTGGGTCGTCGATCCTCCGCGATTCGCGCCGCGAGTTCCTGGGCCACGTGAGCCGTCTGCTCGACCAGCACCCGCATGGGCAGGCACCAGATCAGCCGCCGTGGCCAGCAAGCGTCGTCTCGCTGCAAGCGATGGAAGCTCCAGGCCGCAAGCACCCCTTCCGTCTTGCCCAAGCCCGTCGGAATGCGAATGACGCGATTCCGGCAAATGGATTCCTTCGCAAGATCGAGCTGCCACGGGCGAGGCGCGTCATGCCCAGTGAGAGCCTTAAACCATCGTTGGTATCCATCAATGCCGATACTTTGTCGCACAGGCCCTCCATTCCAGCTGTCGAGGCACGATTCTCAGGCCCCCTAAAAGGTGAGACTTTACCACGAACTGTCGATCATTGCTATGTCGGTAGCGCAACTTCCGTAACAGGTGACCACCTCCTTGTTCGCGCCTCAAAGGGCCCTCCCTGCATCGGGATTACTGATGAACGTCAACCACTCCAAGTCCACTGGCGCAAGCCTCATTGCATTGCTACACGCTGGGATTGCCCTACTGTCTGATGCAATCGCCCCCCCCACTGACACTCTAAATCACGAACCCTACGATGCTCCACCTCCATGAGTATGCTCAACACGTTCCATTCTGTGACAACGCCTTCCGTCAGCGCTGCCAATGACACCTAATTGTCGCTTGAAATGCCACTCCCCTTCGTTTCCATTCGCGGACTTTTTCTCATCTACCGCCACAATAACGCATTCCGCTCCATAGCCAACACACTGCTATTGCTCTCCTAATGCACCCAAATAGCCACCTCTTACCACCCATCATGGGTTTTTTTAGCCAATGTCTCACCACTTACAGAATCAAGAGTGGACCTTTGCCACCTCGATCACGAACACTTTATCTGGTGCCTCAATTCGAACTCGATTCTCTGCCTTGTGCCAGCTAAGCAAAAATCGCTCACCCGTCGGGACAGCGACTTCCCATTCGATACCTGACGACTTACGCGGCCCGAAGATGCGGACTGGCTCAATGACCGTCGGATGACCACGCCGATCTCGGTCAACCGTAAATCGGACTTGATAGCAATCACTCTCGGGGAGCAATTGCAGAATCACCTCAGGGCGATGCGCCATGGACCGAACTTCAAGACTTTGCGACTTGCCTTTCTCGCCTGGGCGGATGAAGATTTCCGTCCGCTCGGCATCACGCCGTGCGCGCAATTCCCGTTGCGTATTCCGGGCGTGCGCCTCTCGCTCTGCAACGAGGCTTCTGAACTCCTCAGGAAACGCGATACGCTCTGCCGCTTGCAGGAGCGTTTGATAATATTTCACTGCCAATTTTCGAAATTGAGACTGCTCGCAAATTCGGCCCAAGACCAGGAGTTCATTGCTCTGTTGAATAATCATCGGCTCAGAGCCTTCTTTGAGCCAGTTCTCGACTTTTTGAATGACTAAATAACTGAGACCGTCTAGCATGTCATGCAATTCTCGCCATTGAAAAATCGGCAAGTTACGGAAAAACTCCGTTGGGGCTTCGGCCATCATACTGATGGCTGAGAGAGCAACCTTTTCACATGCCGGATCGATGCCTTCGGGAAGGTCAAGCATCTTGAGGCAGATTGTTCCCGAGTCACTCCGGTCTTCGGCTTTCGACGTATCAATTATGTAGCTC
>JAOAAM010000669.1 GCA_026418875.1 Gemmataceae bacterium
GAGGGAAATCGAACGGGGCGTGTCGAGCGGACCGGAGATTCGGCGCGCTCCGCACCGAGCGAAGTGGTTCCGTCGTGGGCTAATGGGAGTGCTATTGGCCGTGCCGGCGACGGTTGTCGCGGCGGTAGTGATGGCCGTTTGCGTCCCGCAGCTTGTCCCCCCCGTGAACGAGCAAGGCCCCGCGCCCGGCCACGCCGTGGTGGAGATGTTTGCGGTGGCCGACCCGACCGACGTGAATTTGCTCAGCGTTCGAGACGCAGACTTGCCCCAATTCGTCGTGGGGGTTCCGCCTGTCTCCTCGGACCTTCCTTTGATCAGCAACCGGAATGTCCGCTTGGAGGAGATTCCGAACGAGTGGGATCTGAATCTTGATTCATCGAAGCCAGAGGATGATCATGCGCCGCTGATTCTCATGCCGAGCCTTCGCTCTCGCTAACGCCGGTCTGGCGTTTTCTACCGATCGTAAACTGGTTCTTTGTCTAGGCTTGCTCATCGGGTTGTTCCTGCTGCCCACGCGGTCCGCTACGGCCCAAGAGACGGTTGAGATCCGGGTGGTCGCCATTTTGGCCACTTCCGAGCACGACCGAATTGACCCTCGTTTGAAAGAGCTGGCCGAGCAGGTTCGCCGAAAACATCCGGAATGGACGGGGTTCGAGGTGGCTCATCAAAACAGGGGGAAGCTCCGGCAAGGCACCCCCGAAAAGTTCCGCCTTGTTGGCGACGCCTTCGCGGAAGTTACTTGGAAAGGCTTCGACCCCGATGGTCGAACCGTGCTCAGCGTGGTGCTGCCGACGTTGGACGAGTTTACCTATAGCTGCGCTTGCACGAAATTCCTGCCCGTTGTGACGCATCATCGAACCGAGTCGGGCAAGCGGCTGATCGTCGCGTTGAATGTCCAACCCTGTCAGAAGGAGGTGGACAAGGAGCCTCCGGACTGACCCAAGCCCTTATTTACTCCCCTCGGCTGCGATCAGGCCGATGCCGCGAAATTCATTCGTTTCGCGCCAATAGTAAATCGTCCGACCACGGACGGTCATCGGCTCCCGGCCCCGGGATTCCGTGTAATGCAGCGTCACGGGGTTGCCCTCCTCGGAGTCGAAAATCACGAGCTGCTTTTTCGACTCGTCGTACTTGATGACATCGGCTTGCCCGGAGAATTCCCGGGCCTCGATCTCCGCTTTGCCTTGAGCCAGCATGGTGACGTATCTCTTGCCCGCCCCAGAGGCTAGCGTGACCTCCAGGCTCCGGCAACGCAAGCAAAAAACACCGGGCTCGAACCGCTCGGTTTGGATGCGGACCTCGGGGTCTTCGGTCGGCACATGATGAGCGCTCACCGAATCGGTGAAGCTGATGGTCTGGTCCTTGTGATGGGCACGAAGAGAGCGTCGGAACCAGACGTGAATCACCCGGCCCCTAGTTGCGTTCGTGGAATCCTCCATCGGGTTTGTCTTCAGCACGGACTCGGTTCGAGTTCCGTCTTCGATCTGAAACAACCGAAACTCGCCGCCCCGTCCGTCATCACCCTGGGCCTGTCTCTTATACACA
>JAOAAM010000705.1 GCA_026418875.1 Gemmataceae bacterium
AGCAACGTCCGATCGAAGCCCCTGTAATATTGAGCAATACATCGCCGGGCTTAACTCGTGTATTTGCCATCTCTTCATCTACCTTGTCATCAATGAAAACAACGTCCTCTAGCCGGATTCCTTCATCATGAATGTTCTGGCTTCGTATTAGCATCACCCCGTTGGATACGTAGACTTGGGCCCCGCCACGCGGTGTCTTACCAGATCCGATCTTAAACGATTGGTATTTCAAAGGGCGAATCTCCCAATGCCTCGGCACGTCGTCGAGCCAGTCGATGCCGGAGGGTTTCATTGGGGCGTTGGGGTCGAGGCCCTTGGTGACGGCGCGGCTGATGACGGCCTGACGTTTCTCCTTGAGCAACTCGATGAGCCGCTGCTTCTTGGCAATCAACTCGTCGATCCGGGCCGTCTCGCGGTCCAAAAACGCCGCAATCGCCCGCTGCTCCTCCAGGGGCGGGAGGGGGAATAATGCACCCGAAATGGCGCGATTTGGCAGACCATAACGCGTTATACCGTTAGCAGCAACGTGAAACTGCTGGCGAATGCCATCGGCGGCAAAGGCACGGCTCAGATACGCCCCGTCGACAATCGCTGAGTTCGGCCGGACAAGTGCAAGGTGGTAGCCGCACAGAACACCTGGCATATCTTGAGTGACATAGGCGGGAACAGCGATGTCATACCATTCTTCAGAGTCCTTGGTAATTAGCACGTCGTCTTTTTTCAGAGCAAATCGGGCGATTTCTTCGGGGGTCGCCGTGGCCTGCATGAATTCTGGATCATCAACAATGCGGTCGTTGTTGTAAACGTCGGTGTAGTTGCAGAGCCGAACTGGAATCTCACCCTCTTCGGTCTTCTTGTCCACAGTACTAAAACGCACTAATGCGATATTTTTGAGTCTGTAAACGCGCCAATGATTTGGCACGCGATGCACCCAAGCCATGCCAGAGGGCTTGTAGTCCGGATACCTTGGCCACTTGCGGCGTGGCGTGGCGATGTCGATTTCGTTTAAGACGGTCGCCGTCATCCCACCACCTCCCGCAGCAGGCGCACAATGTCCTTTTCCAGTTCGGCAATTTCGGCTTCGATCTCCTCCAGCGGCCGGGGCGGCGTGTACTTGTAAAAGTGCCGCGTCAGCGGGATCTCATACCCCACCTTGCCAACCTGCCCATCCTTGGGGTCGCGCACCGTCTCGTTGATCCAGGCCTCGGGAACGTGCGGCTTCACCTCGCGCTCGAAGTAATCGTAGATGCTCTCCTTGAGCGGGACGTTCTCGTAATCGCGCAGTTCGGGATCGGGTTCCGGCCGGCCGTCGGCATCGCGGCAGATGTCGGCCGTCTCATCCCGCTCGGACAAAGCCGACAGGATCGCCTTCTTGATCGGTGCGGTCAACTTGATGTCGGCCCGCTCGAAGGCGGCTTCCAGGTCGGCGACAAACGCTTCCCGGTTCTTGTAAAGCTTGGCCGCATCCAACGACCCAAGCACCTTCAGAATCGCTTCCTGCTGCTGCCGTCCGGCATCCTCCTCGGCGACAGCTTGTCGGCGATCCTTCTTTTTCGACTTGGCCAGGTTCTGAAATGCGGTGCTCTCGCGCAGCCGTTCGATCCGTTCCGGCGACGCCTGGAAGTTGAGCCGCAGCGGCCGCTCCACGGTGATTTGCCGGTAGCCGAAGTCGGCATTGTCGAAAATCTTGCTGACGACGAACTCATCCTCCTTGCCATCGACGACGAGGCGGCGGGTTTCGCCGTCGCGGAAGTTGCCGTAGATGCGGGTCAGTTCGTCGATCTGTTCCGGTGCGATCTCGTGGCGCTTGTTGTTGAGGCTCTTGCGCATCTTGCGGAAGAAGTGGACGCCGTTGATGAGCTGCACCTTGCCACGGCGTTCCTTCGATTTGCGGTTGGTGACGATCCAGACGTAGGTGAAAATGCCGGTGTTGTAGAAGAGCTGGTCGGGCAGGGCGATGATGGCTTCGAGCCAGTCGTTTTCGATAATCCAGCGGCGGATTTCGCTCTCGCCGCTGCCGGCGTCGCCAGTGAACAGGGGCGAGCCGTTGAAGACGATGGCGATGCGGCTGCCGCCGTCCTTGACCGGCTTCATCTTCGAGATCATGTGCTGGAGGAAGAGGAACGAGCCGTCGTTGATGCGGGGCAGGCCCGCGCCGAAGCGGCCGTCGTAGCCCCGCTCTTCGTGTTCCTTGCGGATGAAGTCTTCCTCTGGCTTCCATTCGACGCCGAAGGGCGGATTGGCGAGCAGGTAATCGAATTTCTCGCTGGGGAAGCCGTCCTTGCTGAAGCTGCTGCCGAAGACGATGTGATCGATGTTGTGGCCTTTGATGAGCATGTCGGAGCCGCAGACGGCGTAGGACTCGGGATTGTGGTCTTGGCCGAAGACTTCGAGCCGAGCATCGGGGTTGAGTTCGTGCAAGTATTCATCAGCGACGGCGAGCATGCCGCCGGTGCCGCAGGCGGGATCGTACAAGGTGCGGACGATGCCCTTCTTGACGAGCAAATCCCGATCGGGGGCGAAGAGGAGATTCACCATCAGGCGGATGACCTCGCGGGGCGTAAAGTGGTCGCCCGCCGTTTCGTTGGCCGCTTCGTTGAACCGCCGGATGAGTTCCTCGAAGATGTAGCCCATCTCGATGTTGGGAACGCGGTCGGGATGCAGGTCGATGTCGGCGAACTTCGACACGACCAGGTACAGACGGTTGTGCTCGTCGAGGCGGGCAATCTCCGGCTCGAAGTTGAATTTCTCGAAGATGTCGCGGACACGCGACGAGAAGCCCTTGATGTAGGCGGTGAGGTTGGCGGCAATCTTGTCCGGTTCGCCCTTGAGTTTCTGAAAGTCGAACTTGCTGGTGTTGTGGAAGGATGCCTTGGCGACGCGGTTGAGGATTGGCTCGATATTCGCGACCTTGCCGCCCTTCAACTCGGCAGCCTTGGCCAGCACTTTTTCCTTGGTCGGCTCCAGGACGCAATCGAGCCGGCGCAGCACGGTGAGCGGCAGAATGACCCGGCCATACTGCGGCGGCTTGTACGGACCCCGCAGCAGGTCCGCCACGCTCCAGATGAAGCTGACCTTCTCGCTGAAGTGGTTCACCGTTTCGGGGCCTCCATCGGTTGTCGTGCTGAGGTTGGGACGTCCACAGGTCCGCAATCTTCCCAACGAATTTACTGCAAACCTGTTGCGTTCGTTTCAAGGCCAAACTGAGGTGAGCGTCTCGCTGAGAGGGCCGCCGTTTCCGAATGTTCGACAACAAGAATGATGGAACCGAACAAGCCGCTTTTTGCCATGTCCGTAGCCCGTGGCCAAGGTCGTTACCAATGGAGCCACAAGGTCCAGTGCTCTTGGGGTTGGTTAAGAATCGTATCGGTGTCGACAGGGACAATGTCGCCCGCGTAGTTGATGGAGCGAAGAGCGTAGCCTTCGTTCTGCACTTGCCGCAGGAATGCCTCGAGTCCGAGCGAGTTGCGTTGCAGGTGCAACTCGACAACGATCACGGCATCCGGGAAACGGCGCAGAGTCTGCTGCATACCCTCCCAGACCAGCGCCTCCGCGCCTTCGGCGTCAATCTTCACGAGGTCGAGGCGAGGCCAGTCGGCGCAGAGACGGTCGAGCGTGATCGAGGGAACCTGGATGGTCTGGCTGCGGTGGTTGTAGGCCCAACGTTCCAGCGAACTGGTGGCGAAGTCGCCGTGGTGCAGGACGAAGTGCACGGTGCGATCGTCGAGGTTGCCGACAACCTTCGGGCAGATCTCGACGCCGTGGTGGAAGCCGTTCAGCGCCAAGTTCTGCGGCAGGTACGTCCCGGCCAGGAGCGGGTTCGGCTCACAGGCGACGACGCGGCCTTCGGGGCCGCAGCCGGCAGCCATGAGCACGGTGTAGTAGCCGTAGTTCGCGCCGACATCGACGCACCACATGCCGGGCCGTAGGTAACGAGCAATGGCCAGGGTCACCCAAGCCTCCCAGAAGCCATCCAGCACCAACCGGGGCCCGAGCATCAGGTCACGAGTGTCCACGAATGCCGGGTATTCGCCCAGGAGCCGGCAGAGCATCTGATGGTCGCCGTAGTAGGCGCCCGTAGCTCGGCGACGGCTGACCTCTTCCAACTCGGCGCGGTTGGACACCACATGCGACGGCAGGGGCATGATCAAGCCTCCAGGGGGATGAACTCAATAGGCATGCGTTCGTGTTCGAGCCACTGGCCCTTCCATACGCCGTCGCCGTTGCGTTGTAGGTGACAGGTCGGGCGATCGAGCCGGCTCAAGGTCAGGATGGTGCGGCCATCGTCAATGTTCACATCCCAACGCCG
>JAOAAM010000725.1 GCA_026418875.1 Gemmataceae bacterium
CTGATCCCGTGGCCGGTGTGCGGGGCCATGTAGGCACGCTTGCTGGGCGGCAAAGCACTGTCGAGGTACTGGCTGAGGTTGCCTGCGGGGAAGCCGGGATAATTTTCGACTTCGGTAGTAAGGTTGAGTTGGCCCAGAGGGAGTGTGCCCTTTTCCTGATTCTCGGCGGTGATAGCCCCCTCGAAGACCAGCGGCTTGAGATTCGCTCGCGCGGTGTAAATGGCGGCGGCCCAACCGGCCGGTCCCGAACCGATGATCACGACATTTTCCGGCATCGACACGTTCCTCGGGTGCATGGACAAGACCACGGGCCAACGGCTGGCATGGGCACGGAAGATTCAGCGGTAAGAAACTCTCAGCCGTTCGCACCGTCAATGTGTATAGTGCAACATACGAGGCGGATGGACACCCCTTCGATGATCAGCCCTATGCCGCACCTATGAAGCACCTCACGGAATTGCGGGAAATCCTGCGGTATGTGCCGCAGTTCCGCGACAAAATCTTCGTCATCGCCTTGGATGGCGCCGTCGTCGCCGATGAAAACTTCCCCAATTTGATGGTGGACATCCACCTGTTGCGGTCGCTCCGCATCGGCGTGGTGCTGGTGCATGGCGCCAGCTTGCAAATCAAGCAACTGGCCGAGGCGACCGGCAAAGAGGTCTCCAACACGGACGGCACGGGAATCACGGACGAGGTCACGCTCGACTTGGCCATCACCGCCGCCAACCGCATCACCCATGAGATTCTCGAAGGGCTGGCCACGCACGATTTACGTGCTGCCTACGCCAATGTTCTCACCGCCCACCCCGCGGGAATCCTGAAAGGGGTGAATCACCTGTGGACTGGGCGGGTCGATCGAGTCGATGTGCCCTTGCTGGAGACCCTCTTGCGAGCGGACATCATCCCCGTGGTGCCGCCTCTGGGCTGCGACGGCGACGCCAACACGTATCGGCTGAATTCGGACACCGTGGCCGTGGACATCGCCTGGGCGCTGCATGCGGCGAAGCTCATCTACCTCGCGCCGGCCCCTGGGGTGCAAGTGAATGGGAAATTGATTCGCCAACTCAGCGTGGACGAAGCGGCCGACATCCTCAAGTCGCAGCGCGATCGGGTCGCCCCCGACATGATTTCCAAGTTGGAGCAAGCCACCCGAGCCGCCCGACTCGGCGTCCCTCGCGTCCACATTATTGACGGCCGGGAAGAGGAAGGTTTGCTCGCCGAGGTCTTTTCGAACGAAGGCATCGGCACGCTGATCCACGCCAACGAATACCAGTCGATCCGCAAAGCGTTGAAGAAGGATGTGCGTGCCATCCATACGATGATCCAAGCCGGTGTCGCCACGGACGAATTGATGCGGCGTTCCCGGGCCGACATCGAACGCCAAATCGACGACTTTTACCTCTTCGAGGTCGACCGTGCCCCGGTTGGCTGTTGTGCCTTGCACAAGTACCCGCAAGAGGGTGTGGCCGAGGTCGCTTGCGTCTACGTGGACTCGCGCTTCGAGAACCGCGGGATCGGTCGGAAGCTGATCCGCTTTGCCGAGGAACAAGCTAAGGCCGCGGGGTATCGCCGGCTGCTGGCGCTCTCGACGCAAGCCGTGAACTATTTCGTTCACAAGTGCGGTTTCCAACTCGGCGACCCCGACGACCTGCCCCCCTCCCGGCGGGAGACGTATGAACGAAGCGGCCGCCGCT
>JAOAAM010000772.1 GCA_026418875.1 Gemmataceae bacterium
TCTGGGACGATCACGATTATGGACTCAACGACGCCGGGGAGGGTTACGTTCACAAAGACGAAGCGAAGAGACAATTTTTGACGTTTTTTGGCGAACCGAAAGACTCGCCTCGCTGGAAGCGATCGGGGATTTTTGATGCGAAGGTCTTCGGTCCGCCCGGCAAGCGAGTTCAGATCATCCTCCTCGATGGCCGTTACAACCGAACCGAGAACCTGGCCAAAGGGCCGCGCGGCAGCGATCCCCGTTATCCCCGCACCGAACCGTATCTGGCGACGAACGATCCGAAAGCAACCTTCCTGGGCGAAGAACAATGGAAGTGGCTGGAGGAACAGTTAAAGCAACCGGCTGAGATCCGCTTGATTTGCAGCGGCATCCAAGTGATCAGCGAGGACCACATCTTCGAGCGATGGGCCATGATCCCCCACGAGAGGGAGCGACTTTTCAATCTCCTTCGCACCACAAGGGCTGCTGGCGTGGTGTTCCTAAGCGGCGACCGTCACCTGGCGGACTTGTCCGCGATGGACGCCGGGGTCGGCTACACGTTGTACGACCTCACCGCCAGTGGGCTGACGCAGGCCGCCGACGAATATCGCCCGCCAGAGCGAAACCGGCATCGTGTGGCCACCATGAGTTGGGGCAACCATTTCGGCATGGTGGAAATCGATTGGTCCAAAACCGATCCATTGATTCGCTTGCAAATCCGGGACGAAGACGGGCAAATCGCCTTCCAACACCGGGTGCCTCTCAGTGCTTTGCAACCCGTCGATGATAAGATCGACAAACCCGTCGGCGACGGTGCGATCTCCCCGCGCGAAGCACGAAACAAAGTGGGCGAAAAAGTCACCGTCGAGTTCAAGGTCCAAGCCACCGGCTCCTCCGGCCGGCGCGTCTTCCTCAATTCCGAAAGGAATCGCAACGACGAGAAGAACTTCGTCATTGTGATCGAAACGGACAAAGCAGGTGACAAGTTGAAGCAAGCGGGTATCGACGATCCGCGCCGCTACTACTTCAACAAGACTGTGCGAGTGACTGGCGAGGTGTCCAAGTACCGCGACCAGCCGCAGATCATCGTCACCGACGCGGAACAAATCAAAGTCGTCGAACGGTGAGGGCCGCCCCCACCCCCAGCCGACCTCAGCCCGGGTCGACCTCAGCCCGGGTCGACCTCAGCTTGGGCCAACGGGAATTGTTGGAGTGCCGTCGCCGACCCAGACCCAACCGTATTGCGTGTTGCTGGGAGACGGATCGCGGCGGTACTCCTCTTTGATCCGGGACAGTTTGTCGGTTCGGATCGCGTTGCGGGCCTCGTTCACGTCGATACCGAACAATTTTGCCGCATTCAGGCCGAGGATCTGGTTCTTGATCTCGTCGGTGAGTTGCGGGTAGTTGTACTTTTCCATGAGCCGTTCCGGCATCTTCAGTCGCCGGAAGCGTTCGATCTGACTCTGCGGGCTGCCGTTCCAGATGCTATCGGTGCCCCAAAGAATGTGATCGGCGCCGGCTGTCTGAATCATCTGCCCGAGCATGTGACAACAGCGTTCGGGATTGGTACTGGACAGCTGCGCGAAGGTACTGCCCAATTCAAAGTAGATATTTTTGATGCCGGGGTTCCGCTTGAGAATGCGAAAGATGTCGCTAATCCAAGGAATCTCCTGCGGGTCGTTGAGGTTCTTGTCGACGACCTTCTCGCCGGTCCCTTGCCCCAACCAGAAGCTGCCGCGATAACCGGAGTGATACACGATGAAATTCAAGTCCGGCCAATCCTTGGCTGCTTTCTCCAAATCATGCGGGGTGCACGCCTTCTCATTGAACGCCCCCAAGGGCAACCCTTTGTGGACGCAGCAGTTTTTGATGCCGAGTTTTTTGGTCCGCTCCCAGAAAGGGTAGGCAACTTTCTCGTCGTCCAGGAACCAGGCTTTTTCACCGAGTTCGGCACCGGTGTACATCTTCCAAGCTTCGATCTTCAGTTCTTTGACTTGCCGCTCCATCTCGGCGAATTCCTTTTCCCCGAGGTTGGGCCGCAACAAACCGTGCGACAAGACGCGTCGGCTGCCGGCAATGTCGTTGACGAATTGTCGGGTCGCCACCATCTGATCCGGCGGTAGCGGGTTCTTGTCCCAATCACGGCTGGGGACGCCACTGATCACCGCCATCACCGTATCGCTATCGCCAAAGAGTTCCTTGACGTAATGCCCCCGATTGAGCTGCTCGAGCGGGTCTTTCGTGCCGGAGCGGCCTCGAATCATGCGCAGGAAATTTGCGACACGTTTGCCATCTTCCGTCTCGTACCACTTGGCAGCGATGTCCACGTGGTGCGTCTGCACATCGAAGATGAATTGATCCTTTGGCCAGCGTTCCTCGAACGCTTTGGGATCCTCGATCTCGGCGGCGTGGACGTCGTAGAAGGGACCAAAGACTTCATTGAAAGCCCAGAGTGCCGCCGCGGTGCCGCAACTGCTAGTCAGAAACCGACGTCGGCTCCAACCCAATCGACTTGCCTGGCGATCCGTGATCTCGAGCAACCTGGCTTCGACCGCCTTTTGCTGCGGGGTCTGGGGCGGAGGGACGAACTCCTCGTTCGACACGATCATGGTCGGGATGGGGGGTCGAAAATCGGTCTCAGCATCCAATTCGCATTTGCGGACCCACATCGGCGTTCCCTCCCAGGGCCAGGAGACCATTCAACAACAAGGGCCAAGTTGCTTCAGTGAGCATGCCCTGCAACGGCGTGCGCTTCGCCATGAGCCGCACCCGCCGATGCGTCATGATGCTCGGAATGATGATCGTGCCCGTGCCCATCCTGCGGCTCGACGGCGAATTCGGGCGGATACCAGCCGTACCGGTCCTGCAACCACCCGGCAAATAACGCGACGCAAGCCACCAAGCCGACCACCACGAGTTGCCACCAGAAGTTCCCGAGCAAGACGCCGCCAAAGAGTACGACATCCCCCGGGGCAATCTGCGACCAGACCAGTGCAACCAGAATCAGCAGCAGACTGAGGGGGATAGCCCCACCCTGTCTCTTATACACATCT
>JAOAAM010000791.1 GCA_026418875.1 Gemmataceae bacterium
ACATCTGATTGCCCTCGAGGAATTGGGTCGTCGGCAACGCGACTTCCTCGCCCACTTTCAACTGCAATTGTCGGCGCACGCATTCGGGAACCAAGACCTGGTACTCCAACGGGCCGACTTGAAGGCGGATCTCCTCGTCCAAGACTCGATTGATCACGCCGCGAATCTGGCTAATCATCCGCATCCTCCGGGGATCGGTCGAGGGCCTCGTGTTGCTTGGGATGCCTCTCCGGACGCCCGACGGGTTTCGCCCGTTGCCGGTGGTATTGGCACAGGGCGACGGCCAACGCATCGGCCACGTCGCTAGGCTCGGGCAGGCAGGCCAATCCCAATTCTCGTTGAACCGCGAGTTGCATCTGGCTTTTGGGAGCGCGGCCATTCCCGGTGATGGTCTTTTTGACGGTTGTGGCGGGAAAACTCGCCACCTGCAAGCCGCGCTGGGCGCCTGCCAGCAACAACACCCCACGGGCGTGGCCCATCAAGATGGCCGTCCGCGGATGTTTGTAGTGGGCGTACAACTGCTCGACGGCAAGAACCGCGGGGCGAAATTGCTCCACGAGCTCGACGACGCTGTCGTACAAATGTTGGAGCCGATGGGCCAAACCGTCGCCGCCTCCGCGTTGCGGCACACGGATCACGCCCGCCTCACGAACCCGGGGGCCGGAATGCCCCTCTTCCAGAAGCGCGTAACCGGTCACCTGCAACCCGGGATCCAACCCCAGGATGATCTTCGCGGAACTTGTCATGGAGTCATGGTACTCGGCGCTGCCCCGTTCGCGACCTCCCGCCGAGCTGGTCGTCATGCCGCGGGGGCATTCGTGAGCTACAGTTCGATAGGCCAAGCCGATGCCGTGGTATCGGAGTGGCATCGGCACTAAAACTTTGCGTCAGGGGGATACGGCGACTTGTCCTCGGGAAATCGAAACTCGAAGAGGGTCAAGCTGCCCCCGCATAAGGGCCAGGGTGTTCCGTCGCCTGACCCGCAGGCGGAGTTGCCTACCTTCGAAGTCGATTCGTTGCATCTGGTGCAGTTGATCTCGAATTTCAACCCCGTCGATCCGACGGACACGGTGCCGAACCCGCCGAAGTCGTCCCCACCAAAATCAGGCTCACCAGAGTTCGGCTCCTCAGCGTCAGCCGCACCTGCCTCCGGCCTCCCGTCGCCAACGCTGCCGTTCCGGCGACTCGGTTCCTTCAGTATCGAGAAAGTCGTCCGGGAAGACGCTTACGGAATCGTCTACCTTGGCGGGAACCTGGAGCGGAAATGCGTGGCCGCCGTCCGCTGGATCAAACCCGAGTTGGTGCACGACCCGGTGGTTCGACGAGCTTTTTTGCGTGATGCTCGCCGGGCCGGTGCGATCCGGAACGAGCGGATCGCGGTGGTTCATGAAGTAGGGGAGCAGGAGGGGCACGCTTATCAGGCAATTGAGTGGCTGAATGGGGAATCGCTCGAGGCAAAATTAAACCGCGGTCCGGTCAGCCTGGATTTTGCCCTATGGGCCATCCGGGAGGCGGCGTTCGGGTTGCACGCTGCCCACCAGGCGGGGCTGGTGCATGGTGCCATCCAACCGGCTTCGCTGTGGCTCGAGGCCGGTTCGGCGCGAGGAAAAACGATCGGCTTACGCGGATTCCGACTGCCGATTCGCGGTCCGCATGCGGCGGACACCCTGGGACTCCGGGTCAAAGTCCTCGATTTCGGCGTGGCCCACTTGGAGCGCGGGCTGCAAAATCCGGACTCGGAACCAGCCACGGAGCGGGTCGCCTACCTTGCCCCCGAGCAGGTCGCCGGAGCGCCTGCCGATGCCCGGACGGACATCTACTCCTTGGGAGTGATCTTTTACCGGATGCTCGCCGGACGACTGCCCGTCGAGGGAACGAACGCTCGGGAGGTGCGGGCAGCGATCGGGAAGCGAGTGCTGAGGCCGATCGTTGGGGCCAACGCCGCGGTGCCGCAGCCGGTCCTCGATCTAATCCACCGCATGCTTCGAGCCAATCCCGAGGGTCGGCCGGCCAGCGCGGAGGAAGTGGCGCATCAAATCGACGCCATTCGCAACCATGTCATCGCCCCGACAATCCAAAGTTCCCGACCTAGGTCGCGGCGTTGGTTCCTCGCGCGGCTCGTCGCAGTCATCGTGGCAGTCACCGTCGGTGTCGCGGCTTGGGCATGGTTCTCCCGCTCCGAAATGGCCGTGGAAGTTCCCGTCATCCACCCTGTCGAGTCGGCGGTTTCAGTGCTGACGCCGCAGCAAGCAATCCAAGCCATCGGGGAGCGGGTAACGGTGGAATTTACGGTGGCCTCGATCCAATGGGGCTCCGATCAGGTCTACCTGCTGCCGGATCGCACTCGAGGTCGAGCGAAGGATCCCGCTTTTCGTGTCGCGATTTCCCTGCACGTGATCGATGAAATGCGTCGACGTGGACACTTCTGGCCCGACGAGCTTCAAGGTGCCACCATCCGGCTGCACGGGGTGGTCGAGAAAGATGGAGGGTTCGGCCAGATTCTTGTCGGCGACCTGGAACAATTCGATGCGATTACGGGGAGGGACGACCGCATGCCGCGAAAAGCCCCGCCGTCTGGGAAAGCGAGCCGAGCCGGGACTGAATCAAGCGGCCGGCCGGCGTCGCCACGGGTCCGACGTGCCCCTGCCTCTGCCGGGACGTGACCGCATCCCTCGGCGCGAGTAACTTGGTCGACGGATCTAAACGATTACCCCATTTCCGAGCATGCCCGCTCGGGTCGACTGCGGCGTCTCCCACTCACTCAGGCTCGCCGCCAAGTGGTCCCCGTCGGTCGGTCTTCGAGGACGACGCCCAAGTCACCGAGGCGCTGACGAATCAAGTCCGTTTGGGCGAAGAGCGCTTTCTTCACCGGGTCATCCTTGCCGGCGATTTTTTTGGCCTCGGCTCGAAGGTTGTTCCGCAAGTCAATCAAAAGTTGCATCAAGCCGCCGACCAGCCGATCGTCCGTGGCCAACGATAGCGACGGCGGGGCCGACCAGAATAGTCCCAGGATCTGCCCCAACTCTTTCAAGAGGTGAGCGCCCCGCTGAAACGTCTGCCCGGCGGGGCTGTCCAAGTCGCGGGTTTCTTCCAGCTTGCCTGTGTCCGCGGTGCGATTGAGCAAGGTCGCCAACTCGAACAAGACAGCCGTTGCC
>JAOAAM010000812.1 GCA_026418875.1 Gemmataceae bacterium
ACCTACCCGTTCAACCACGCCGCCTTGCAACGGCCGGACTTGATGCCCCCGGGCACGCGGACCATCAACATGGTGCAATTGGCTGAAGCTCTGGAGGGAAAGCTGCCTGGGCCGCCCGTGCGTGTTCTGTTCGTCTACAACGCGAACCCGGCGGCGGTCTGTCCGGATCAGTCCCGTGTCTTGGCCGGGCTGCGGCGCGAGGACCTATTCACGGTCGTCCATGATTTGTTCCAGACCGACACGGCCGACTACGCCGACATCCTGTTGCCCGCGACCTCGCAACTTGAGCATTTCGATATCCACGGCTCCTACGGGCACCTGTACGTCCAATTGAACGAGCCGGCGATCCCGCCCCTGCACGAGGCCAAATGCAACACCGACGTGTTTCGGCTGCTGGCCCGTGCGATGGATTTGGAGCCGGAGTTGTTCGACGTGTCGGATGAGGAGTTGGCCCGGTTGGCCTTGCAACCTCCCACCCCTGCCGGCAGCGGTCACCCGGCCGAAGCCTTCGCCGGGATCACTTTGGAGCGACTCCGCCAAGAGGGACCGATTCGCTTGAATCTGCCCTCGCCCTACACGCCCTTCGCCGATGGGGGCTTTCCGACACCATCGGGGAAGTGTGAAATTTACAGCCCGCGCTTGGCAGAGCAGGGCCTCGACCCGCTGCCGCATTACACACCGCCGGCGGAGGATCCGCAGACACAACCGGAGTTGGCGGCCCGCTTCCCGCTGCAAATGATCTCGCCGCCGAATCCGGCGTTTTTGAATTCGAGCTTCGTTAACGTGCCGGCGTTGCGGGCGTCGGCCGGGGAACCCACTTTGGAAATCCACCCCGAGGACGCGGCTCGTCGAGGCATCGAGGCGGGGCAGATGGTGCGAGTCTACAACGACCGAGGAGATTTCTTCGCCCGTGCCATCCTCGCCGAAACTGTCCGCCCCGGGGTCGTCGTCACCCTGGGCATTTGGTGGAACAAGTACGTGCCGCAGGGCCGAAATTGCAACAGCACCGTCAGCACCCGATTGACCGATTTCGGGGGCGGGGCGACATTTTACGATAACTTGGTGGAGGTCGAGCCGGCGTAATTACGGGGCGGCTTCACGCCGGAGTTCTTGCACTCTCGCGCGGCCTTTTCAAAATTCCATCTGCCGCAGGCTGCGGATGCCCATCCGCAGGACGAGCCGGACCGTCGCGAGACAAATGGTAAGACCGATCAATCCCAGTAAGACGATGCCGATCACGACGGGGAGCGACAGCGGTTGCCCGCCGGAGAAAATTCGCGCGAGCGCATACGGAGCCGAGATGGTGCCAATGCTCACCAGGAGGTACAGCAGCCCGGCGACGAGGTTCAATGTGCCGCCGAAGCCCACGGCGATTTTCGAGGGATCGCTCTCTCGGAAGTTCGGCATCACGGCACCCAGACCCACGCTCAATCCACTCAGACCTGCTGCCAGAACGACGATGTTGAGCAGATGCAAAAGCATCGTCACGCTATCCATTCCGAGAAGCGTATCGCCGACAATGATGAGCCAAATCGAGACCAATAGCCCCCCGCTGGCGGCGAAATAAAACTTGCCCCAGATGAGCCGGTCTCGCCGCATCGGCAGCAGCCCGAGGATCCAGAATTTTCGTCCCTCGAGGCTGATCATGGGGAAGATGAATCGGCCCATGAAGGCACACATCAGCATCGCCGTGGCCGTCAGATTCATCAGGCTGACCCCTTGCCCGAAACCCTCGCCGATCCCCATTTGCGTGAACTGCCGCGAATTGGCAATATAGAGGAGCACGAGCACAGCAAAGATCAGGACTTGTGCCCATTGCACTGGGTCGCGGCGAAACGTGCGGAAATCCTTGACGATCAATAATTGCGTTTGCGGGTCGAGCATGGCCAAGGCCCGCCGCAACAGCGAATCGAGCCAATGGCCGCCGTATCGTCGACGCAGGTTGCCACCCGTGGCCAGGCGATTGTATCCCCGGCGGTAACAGGCCCGCGACATCGCCGTGGCGAGGAGATAAGCGAACAATCCATTGGCCCAAATCATCGCCGCCGGCAAAAGCGATTCTTTGAACTCCCCTCGCGCCGTCGCTTGCAACGCTTCGGTCATCCAATGGCTCGGGGCCAGCCGGCTGCGGGCAAACTCGAACTGACTAAAAAGCTCCTGGACCGCATCACGATTGCCGCTGATCGCCCGGTGCGAACTGCGCGCCACCGAGACACCCCAAGCTAACACCGCAAGCACCACCGCGATGACCGTCAAGACAAGAAATTGCCGCCTTCGGTGTGGCAGGAAGTTGACGATCAGAAAACAAACGATCGAGCCCAAGGAACCGGGCAGCAGGATAAACCCTAGCAACAGGACCGGCAATAAGGCGAAGAACGTCCACGACACGGCATACACCACGCCGTATGCCAGCAAAATGGGCGCACCCAAGAGGAGGAAGGCCCAACTGCTGAATGCCAGAGCCGATTGGAACTTGTACGCGAAGATGTGATCCGCTCGGGCCGGGGTCGTCAACAAAAATGCCGTCTCGGGAGAACTGAAAAGGCTGCCGTACACGATGATGCCCGTGGAAAAAAAGAGCATCACGAACAACGACAGGAACAGAAAGTCGAACAGGATGCCGATGATACCCCCCGCGAAGGGGATGTCCCGGGAGGCCAATAGTCGGAATCCGTACCAACTCGCCATCGCCACGGTCCCGGCCACCAGCGAACTGGCAACCAAAATCGACATCAGGCGAATCCGCGAACCTTGAAAGCGCAGCCCCGTATTTCGCGTCAACCGCCAACGAAGCCATTGAAATGTCCGGGCTTGGCTCGCCGTCATCGCGTGTCCCTGTTTTGTCATCGCCCCAGTGTCGGGATCAGCTTGCCCCTTTCAACCAACGCTCCGTGATCGATCGGCTCGAGCACTCAGAAAATGATTGTCGGCTCTCCCCTGAACAGCGTCATTGCTCCAACCTCCACGAACGGGAATTTCCTCGGATGCGTGCCCTAGGATGCCTGCGGAGGTAAGCTGCCCCATCACCTTCACTCGTCTAGTTTCGATGGACTTAGGGTCTCAGCCTATCACCGGGCTGACATCCCGCCTCGGTCAGAACGCAGATTGACAGCAGCGGCTGACCGGGCCATTCTTCGGCGGCCTGCGGTGAAAGCTGCCATCGGCAGAATCCCGGCACGTTCCTCACCTCCCGGGGCGTCGGACTGGATCGGGTCCGACTCAGCGTAACACGTCGGCAAAGCGAATCCGTAGCACCAAGCCGGGGATCGTGTCGGTCGTCTCGTTTTGCCAGCACAGGGTCCGATCATGGACGAAAAAGCCGTTATTCTTGCCATCTCGCGCGATCGGCGGCAACGCTCCGGGATCACCGGCCTTCCCTGCGGCGACTTTCCGCGTCCAGCCGCGGTCTTGCATGGAGAAAAGGTAGATCCCGAACTCCCGTTCGTTTGCGAAGATCACGTCGTCGTGCCCGTCCCCGTTCAGATCGACGAACCGTAGGCCATGATCGCCCTTTTCATCGGGAAAACTGGCTCCGGGCGGCAACCTCCAGCCAGCCTCTGCGAGTTGCCTCTTCCGTTGCTCCCACAGAGGCGGCACATCCATCTCACGCAGCGTCTTGCCACCCGTAACGTTTCGTGTGAGACGGTCGAACGCCTCTTTGAACGTCAAAAATTTGACTCGTCGGCCATATTTCGTGTCGGCGTAGTCGATGAAATCGACCATCTGATCGGCGCGGACCCAGTCATAAGGATGAAAGACAAAACAGAACACGCCCTTCTTGATGACAGTGCAGTCCAAGGCCGCCTTCCAGTCCCGTAGCGTGATGGGGCTGGCTTTTCCGTTCAGGTTTTGTCCCTGCCAATCGCTCGGGGTCATGCACGGAAACTCCCAGCAATATCGATGGATCACGTAAGGGTATGGGTAATCCTCGATGAAATTGACGAAGTTGCGGTTGGCTGGTTGGTACTTGCGGAATCGTTCACGGCCATCGCTATCGACAACCAACTCCCGAGGCAGTTCGGGATCGTTGCCGGTGAAAATCTGGAACACCGAGCTGTCGACGTACAGGAAGTTCCCTTTGGGCGTTTGTTGATTGAAGATCTCAGCGAAAAAGCGGGGGCTGACCGTGTTCTGCGAGTCACAGCACGGTGTGCGAAACGCGACCGGCCGATTGCCCGGGATTTCCGCCATCAAGTCCACGCAGCGATCGTAGGTACTCTTGGCGGCGGCGAAATCACCCCGGCACAACAGAGGGCAGGGGTGGTCCATCGTGTGGACCTCGAGGCTCAACCCCTCCTTCAACCAGGTCTGCAAATGCTCATGCTTGGGGTCGATGGAACAGGTCATGATGCTGACGGGTGCCCGGCCGTCGATTTTTTTCAGGCGGTTCAAGATCGGGCGGAGGTACGTTTCCCATCGCTCATGACCGCGCATGTCGTCGATGGCCAAGATGATGACGGCGTCCACACCTTCTTCGCCGACCCAGTCCGGCGTTTTCAGCTTCGGCGAATTTCGTGTTGGGTGGTAGGGGTTGTCGTCGTCGGGAAAGTGAACCCGCGGCGGTTCAGCCAAGCCTGCGGACAGCCACAGGATGGAGAGCATCAAGGCATGAGCGAACGACCGCATAGGGCAGACCCTCGGGAAGCAAGGCCAGGATTTCACCGTCGCATTGTGAACGGTCCCGTATCGAGCCAGCGGTTTCACTTCGAGCCATCGAACAGGCCGACGGACGGAGTTCCTCCGGAGGGGCGTGATTCTGGATCAGAATATCAGAATCACTCAACGGGCCGAGATCAACACCAGGGTCGAGAATGGGGCGAGTCGGATGACCGAGTCGACGGCGACGGGCGGAGCGTCGGCCTCGTCCACGATGTCGCGGGGTGGTTCCGCGGCGGTGTCCACCACTTTCCGCCACGGGCGCCCCGACGGTGACGGGGGAATGCGGAAGTTCAGCGGCTCCTGCCAGGCATTCAGGGCGACGTAAAAATCGCAATCGGGTTCTCGCCCGGTCTGTCGGCCGTCGAGGGCGTAGGCCAAGGTTCGCGCGGTCCAGCGGAAATCGGGCCGATACGGTTCCGTGCCGTGCCAGATGATTTCCGGACCCAATTCCGCGTGATGGAAGGCCCCGCCGAAGAATCGCCGCCGACGCAGCGCCGGATGTCGCTTGCGTAGCCAGATCATCTCCCGGCAGAAGCGCAAGAAGGGCTTGTTTTTCTCGGCGAGGCTCCAATCGATCCAACTAATCGGATTATCCTGGCACCACGCGTTGTTGTTGCCGCGCTGTGTCCGCAGGAACTCGTCGCCGGCGAGGATCATGGGCACGCCTTGGGCGAGCATCAGCGAGGCGAAGAGGTTCCGGGCTTGCCGCTGCCGCAGGCGATTGATCTCGGGGTCGTCGGTCTCGCCTTCGAAGCCGCAGTTCCAACTGTAGTTGGCGTCGTTGCCGTCTCGGTTCCCCTCGCCGTTGCAAATGTTGTACTTCCGGTTGTACGTCATGAGGTCGTGCAGGGTGAAGCCGTCGTGGCAGGTGATGAAATTGACGGAGTGCCTCGGTAGCCGGCCGCTAGACTCGTAAAGGTCCGAACTGCCGCACAATCGAGTGGCCATCGCCCCCGCCATCCCGAGGTCGCCCCGCCAGAAGCGACGGACATCATCGCGGAAATGGCCATTCCACTCGCTCCAGCGTTTGCCGTAGGGGAAACCGCCGACTTGGTACAGTCCCGCGGCATCCCAAGGTTCGGCGATGAGCTTCGTATCGGCCAAGACGCCGTCTTCGACGATTGCCTCGATCACGGGCGGCTCGTGCAGGACGTGGCCATGCCGATCGCGCCCGAGGATGGAGGCGAGGTCGAAGCGCAGCCCGTCGACGTGCATGTCGCCGACCCAATAACGAAGGCAGGTCATCAGCAAATCGCGGACGACAGGGTGATTGCAGTTGAGCGTGTTGCCGCAGCCGGAGAAGTTCAGGTAGCGGCCGTCGGGTGTCAGCATGTAGTACAGCTCGTTGTCCAATCCGCGGAACGAGTAGGTTCGGCCTCGATCATCGCCCTCGCCGGTGTGATTGAACACCACGTCGAGGATGACCTCGATGCCGGCGGCGTGGAACGCCTTGACCATGTCACGGAATTCGCGATGCTGTCCGAATCGAGGTGCATTGAAGGCGTACGAGGCTTTGGGTGCGGCAAAGGCGATGCTGTTGTAGCCCCAAAAATTACGGAGGGATTCGCCGGTCAGCGGATTGGTGAACGGGCAGTCGTTCTCGTCGAATTCGTGAATGGGCAATAATTCGACTGCCGTGACCCCGAGCCATTTCAAATAGTCGATCTTCTCAGTTAATCCGAGGAATGTGCCCGGATGTTTGACTTTGGACGACGGGTGGCAGGTGAACCCGCGGACGTGCAGTTCATAGATGATGCTGTCTTCCCACGGGATCAGCGGCGGGGTGTCGTTGTTCCAGTCGTATCGGGGGCCACGAACGAACAGGGCGCGGCGTCGGGTGGTGCGTGGTGAAGTTTCCACGTTGACGCCCCAACTCTCGCCGTCGGAAATCATGATGGCGGCAGGGTCGATGAGGATGGCGTCGGGGTCGAAGCGATGGCGGGGGCCGCGGGGACCATTGACGCGCCAGCCGTACTTGAAGCGGTCGGGCAGCCCTTCGAGCCGGATGTGCCAATGATGTCCGGTGCGGTTCAGGTGCGAGTCGAGGGGGATTTCGTGGGCGGCTCCGCCGTCCAGCGGCTCGATGACGAGGGAAACCTCGGTGCCGTGTTGGCACAGCAGGGCGAAATTGACAGCGTTTCCGACCAAGGACGGTCCCAAGGGAAGGGGCCGTCCACGATAAGCGGTCAGTTTCATGGTGTTTTCAGGGGATCTCGGCTCGCTGGAACCTTCGTCGTCTCCGATACGATCGGAGCGACGGCCGGTCATTTCGGGGGAATTTTTGGGAATCTGCTTCCCTTTCGTCGGAGATTTCTTACAATTCCCACAGGTTGCTGTCGCAACTCAGCATCCCGTTGTAACGTTCGATCCGCTTCTTCCGCGGGGCTGGGGTCGGGCAGTTCCGCTCTCAGTCGCCGCGCCATTTGGCAAGACCGTCTTAAATCCATTTTAAGGTGCAGAACTGCCGTGAGTGAGTTTTCCCGGCCGATGCGTAGTACAAGGCGAACCGCAAAACCCGCACAGGAAGAATCGACGCCGACTCCGCCTCCAACGGCGGTGGCCCCGCCACCGGCGAGCGTCCCGGCTACGACCCCCGAAAGCCCCGAGCCAGAGGCGGATGGTGCCAAAAAACGCCCCGCCCGCAAGGAAGGATTGCCCCCGGCCGTCCGCTTGGATGATCTCTACCGCCTCCCCATGCCCAAACTTTTCCAACTCGCCGAGCGGGAGGGAATCACCGAACACTCCGGCATGAATCGGGCCCAACTCATCGTCGGCATTGTTCGCAAACAGATCGAACGCGGCGAAGTCGTCCGCGGCTCCGGCACCCTCGAAGTGCTGCCCGATGGTTACGGCTTCTTACGCAGCCAGGCGCACAACTACCTCGCCTCTCCCGAAGATATCTACGTCTCGCCCAGCCAAATCCGACGGGTGGGGCTGCGAACCGGCTACGTCGTCGAGGGGCCGATTCGACTGCCCATCGAAGGGCAGGACAATTTCGCCCTGATGCAGGTCGAACTCGTCAACGGCAAACCACCGGATGAGAAGGGCAGCGGCACCATTTTCGAGGACCTCACGCCGCTGCACCCCCACCAGCGCTTGATCCTCGAAACCACCCCCGAGGAGATTGCCACCCGCGTCGTCGATCTGGTGACGCCGATCGGCAAGGGTCAACGCGGTTTGATCGTCTCCCCGCCTCGCGCTGGTAAAACGGTCTTGCTGCAAAAAATCGCCCTGGCGATCCAGAAGAATCACCCCGAGGTGTATCTCATCATTCTGCTGATTGACGAACGGCCCGAGGAAGTGACCGAAATGGTCCGCACCGTTGCGGGGCCACGGGCCGAGGTCGTTGCCAGCACCTTCGATGAGCCGTCCAGCGAGCATGTTCACGTCGCCGAGATCGCCTTGGAGAAAGCCAAACGCATGACGGAGGGCGGGCAGGACGTGATGATCCTGCTCGACTCGATCACCCGCCTGGCTCGAGCGCACAACGTGGAGGCACCGGCCGGCGGCAAATTGCTGTCTGGTGGCTTGGATTCCAACGCCATGCAGAAGCCCAAGCGCTTTTTCGGGGCGGCTCGAGCCGTCGAAGAGGGCGGCTCGCTCACGATCCTCGCTACCGCCCTGATCGACACCGGCTCACGCATGGACGACGTGATCTTCGAGGAGTTCAAAGGCACCGGCAACATGGAACTGCACTTGGATCGCCGACTCGTCGACAAACGTGTCTGGCCGGCAATCGACATCAACCGTTCCGGCACGCGCAAGGAAGAACTCCTCATGCATCCCGACGAGGTGGAGCGCGTCCGCATGCTTCGCCGAGTTCTGGCCGACATGCACCCGGTCGAGGCGATGGAAATGCTGGTCAGCCGACTGAAGAAAACCTCGTCGAATGCCGAGTTCCTGATGGGGATGAATTTCTCCTGATCGGCGGAATCACCGGGGGGCTCGTCGCACCGTCGTGGCGAGCCGCGGACGATTCAGCGACGATCGCCACGACCGAAAAAAGTTCACCGCCCGGTCATCGCGCCCGGAGCGAGCGGTTGAAATTCCGAGCCGAGCGGTGCGTCTGCTCGGCTTTTTCTGTCAAGGACTCGTCCCACGCGGCCCCCTCCGCGAGCACCTGTTCTGTCGCCCGGAGCAGATCGTCGAGGTCCTCAAGATACCGCCGAGCCGCTCGGGCAGCCGACTCCACCCGATCGACTGTAAATACCGGGCTTTGTCGTAACTTGTCCAACGCGTTTGCGACCTGCGTTCGCACCTCGGCTAATTCTCGTCGGGCATCCTCGAGTTGCAACCTTGGCCGTGCCGCCGGCGGCGTCCGGGTCAGTTCCGCGATGTCGTCCCATCGCTTCTCGTAAAAACGGTCGCCTTTGAGAATCTCGGGCAGGAGTTTCTGGTTGAAGCGGTCGTATTCATCTTGCTCCTGTCCACGTTGCTCGCGCTGTTGTGCTTGTTGGGCTTGCCTCTGCCTTGCCGCTTTCGCTTGTGCCACGGCGGCGGCCCATTCGGTTTCGCCTTGAACTTTCGCTTGAACCAGCATCGAGATGGCGGACAGGGGAACCAGGAGCGTTAGCACGAGGAACGCCCAGCGCG
>JAOAAM010000075.1 GCA_026418875.1 Gemmataceae bacterium
GTGGGCTCGGAGATGTGTATAAGAGACAGGTAACGCATCATCCGTCGCAACAGGCCGAAGTCAGGCCGCCAACCACGAAGGACATGAAATTGTTCTCGAAACCGCCTTTGCAGCATCATGGTGAATCCCACGGCCACGGCGACCCAATTGCCTGCCACCACCGCCCACCCCGCGCCGCGGATCCCCAAGGCCGGGAAGCCCCACTTGCCGTTGATCCAGGCATAGCACAGCACCACAGCCATGACGGCCCCCGCCCCGTCCGTCAGCATCACCCGCCAGGTTTCGCCCCGTCCCGAAAAGAACGAGTTGATCGTCGCGATCAACAAGAACGGAAGGGTGGCAAAACTCAGGCACTCCAAATACTGTTTTTCCAATTCCTGCACGTCGGGAGCATGTCCGATCCACTGCACGAATGGCCCGATCGCAGGGATGAGAAGCAAGAAGCCGAGTCCGGCAAGTATGGAGAAATAGATGCCTTGCCAGACCGCCGGTCCGACCCGATCGTAGCGGCCTGCACCATAGTACTGGGCGACAAACGTCGCCGTGTACATGGCCGTGTACTGCAGTAGTGCCATCGGGGTCCAGTACCAGACGGCACCGGTCATCGCCGCCGCGATCGCTGCGCTGCTCTGATGGCTCAGCATCAAACGGTCGATCGTCATTTGAATCGTGAAGAACGAACTGGACACGACCAGCGGGGCGGCCACCCGCCAGAGTTCCCAACTGCTCCCGGCACCGGCCCAGGAATCCGACAAGGGAGGGCGATTCGATTCGACTTGATGCGTCAACGACTCAACGTCTCGGGACTGCAAAGGAATTGGCCTCGTGCGGTGACTTCGTTCTCGGTACGATCCATCTCAGCTATGCTACGTCTGTCGCCAAGGAGTTGGGAATGTTCGCTGGCTGCCGTTTGCTCTCGTGGCTGTGGATCGGGCCTGTGCTGCTGGGATGCTCCAACTCGGCCACTGTCGCCCAAGACACGAAGAAGGACCGTTTCGCGCAAGACCAGGTGATCGAGATGCCCAACCCGATTGCGTTCGACGGCGAACGGGCTATGTCGTATTTGCGAAAGCTGTGCGACATCGGGCCACGCATCAGCGGCACTGAGGGGATGCTGAAACAACAGGAGATACTCAAGGAGCATTTTGAAAAGTTTGGGGGCACGGTGAGTTTTCAGCGGTTCGAGGTCCGACAACACAGCCGACCCCGCCCGACGCGCATGGCAAACCTGATCGTCACCTGGTTCCCAGAACGTGAGCGGCGTATCCTGCTATGCGGGCATTACGATACCCGGCCCTTGGCCGATCAAGAGCCGGATCGCCGAAATTGGACTAAACCCTTCCTCTCGGCCAACGACGGCACTTCGACGGTCGCTTGGATGATGGAGTGGGCACACCACGTCAAGTCGATGGACTTGAAGGTCGGACTGGATTTCGTTCTCTTCGACGGCGAAGAGTACATTTTCGAGCCGGGCCGCGACGAATACTTCCTTGGTTCAAAACACTTCGCAGCCGAGTATCGCCGTCGTCCGCCACCGCATCGCTACATCGCCGGCGTTTTGCTGGATCTGTTCGCCGGTAAAAACGCCGTCTTCCCCGTCGAGGGAAATTCGCTCTTCCATGCCGGGCGGTTGGCCGAGGAGATTTGGCGGCTAGCCGCGCAGTTGGAAGTCAAGGCGTTCAAATGGGTGCAAGGGCCAACCGTCGAGGACGATCACTTGGCCTTGAATGCGGTCGGCATCCCCACCATCGACATCATCGACTTCGAGTATCCGCATTGGCACAAGTTGACCGACCTGCCGGAAAATTGCTCACCCGACAGCATGGCGGCGGTGTCCCGAGTCCTTTCCGTTTGGCTCCAGCAGATCAAGTAGCCTGCCGCTGCGTGGTTTGGATCATTCCCGCGGCACTTGATTCACTGTGTACGCCCCCACCTGTCTCTTATACCCATCTGAC
>JAOAAM010000561.1 GCA_026418875.1 Gemmataceae bacterium
TTCACGCGGCGATTTCAGTTCCGGTGCCCGGGAGAAAAACTGGCGGAGCATGGCAGTCAGGCGTCCTTCGGCAGGAGCAGGGAAGCGATGCGGACATAGACGTGCTCGATGGGCGCGTCGGCCCGGATCAGATGAACGAGCTGTCGATGCTGATAATAGCGGACCAAATCGTCGGCGGTCTGATGGAAGGCGACGAGGCGTTGTCGCACTGTGTCTTCCGAATCGTCCGCGCGCTGCCGGGAAAGCAAGCGGCGGATGACCAGGGCATCGTCGATGTCGAAGACGACAACGGCATGCAAAGGCAAACCCAATTCGACGAGAAGGGCGTCCAAGGCCCGGGCTTGGGCGACATTCCGCGGGTAGCCGTCGAGGACAAAGTCGCGAGGGGCATCGGGTCGGCGCAAGCGCTCGGCGACGAGGTCGTTGACGAGGTCGTCGGGGACGAGTCGGCCGGAGTCCATGAATGGTTTGGCTTTCAACCCGACTTCGGTGCCTTCTCGAACCGCCTCGCGCAAGATGTCGCCGGTGCCGATGCAGATCAAGCCGAGCCGTTCACGCAACAATCGGGCTTGCGTGCCTTTACCACTGCCCGGGGGTCCGATGAAGACGACACGCATAAACAGGCCGCCCGTATGCCCTGCGGAGTGTCATTTTGGCCCGGGAGCGTGAAACCGGGCGGCTCCCGCCCAGGCCGTTACTACCTGTTACAGCATTCCCTTCGGTCAATCGTCTGTCAACCCCGGGTAGTTGCGCATCACCAAGTGGCTGTTGATCTTCTGCACCAGGTCCAGGGCCACACTCACGACGATCAGCAGTCCCGTCCCGCCGTAGAATCCGGCGATCAGCGGGTCGATGTTCATTTCGGAGGAGATGATGTTGGGGATGATGGCGATAACGGCCAGGAAGGCTGCGCCGATGTAGGTAATCCGCATCATCACTTTTTCGAGGTAGTCTGCCGTGCTCTTGCCGGGACGGTAACCCGGAATGAAGCTGCCGTGATCCTTCAAGTTGTTGGCCATTTCCTTCGGGTTGAAGATGATCGCCGTCCAGAAATAGCAGAAGAAATAGATCATGGCGACGTAGATGACCAGGTAGAGCCAACCTTCCCGTTGGAACGCGGCGGCAAGGCCTTGAGCCCAGGTGTAGTGGTTCGCCAGCGAGGTCAGGATCATCCTTGGGATCATCAACAAACTACCTGCGAAGATCACGGGCATGACGTTGGCCGTGTTGACTTTCAACGGCAAGTAATTTCGGGTGCCGCCATAGACCCGTCGGCCGCGGACGTGCTTAGCCGATTGCATCGGGATGCGGCGTTGCGCCTTGGTCATGGCGATAACGCCGACCACGACCGCGATGAACATGAGGATGAGGACGAGCAGTTTTTCAAAGCCGATGTCGCTCGCGCTGGTGCCGCCCCCGAGGACGAAGAGCGATTCCTTGAGTTTGCCATCGCTGTCGAGCAAGAGCATCCGCGTGGCGGCGGGGATGCGGCCGACGATGCCCGCCATGATGATGAGGCTGATGCCGTTTCCGATCCCGTATTCGTCGATCTGTTCACCGAGCCACATCAAGAAGATGGTGCCGGCGGTCATCGTGATCACGGCCGTGATCGAGTAGAACCAGAGATTGAACCCTTCGTCGAAGCCGGGAGTCGCCAAATTCCAGCCGTCGCGCTCCACCAGCGTCTTGACGACCCAACCTGCTTGGAACAGGCATATCGGGACGGTGGCGTAACGGGTGTACTCGTTGATTTTCTTCCGTCCGCTCTCGCCTTCCTTTTGCAGTTTTTCCAAGGGGGGATAAAAGCTCGCGAGCAGTTGGAAGATGATCGACGCGGAGATGTAGGGCATGATGCCCAAGGCAATGATACTGGACTGGGACAGGTTGCCGCCGGAGAACATGGCAACGAAGCCGAGCACCTGCCCGAAGCCGGTCCCTTGGGCAGACTCCATCTTCCGCGCCAGTTCTTCCTGATTGATGAACGGCACGGGGATGTAGTAACCGATCCGATAGACCGACAAGAGGATCAAAGTGATCACGATCTTGCGGGTCAGTTCGGGGATTTTGAAGATAGCGAGGAAACGCTGCATGTGCGCCATCCTTCCGGCCGTGTTCGGCGGCTCACCGGCCGAGGCGATCTTGTCGAAGCTCCCTGGAAGCCGGCGGCCGGGGTCAGGTCAGGTTGCTGCCCGGCGGGGCTTCATTTTGTTGCGGACGGGCTTTTTCGGCCCGGGGATAATTTGCACCGTGCCGCCACGGGCTTGGATTTTCTCGGCGGCCGACTTGGAAACGTGATGCGCTGCCACTGTCAGCTGGCGTTGCAAGTCGCCGTGGCCGAGAATGCGAACCCCATCGGCAACGCCTTTGGCCAACCCCTTGGCCTTCAGGCTGGCAGGATCGACGGTGTCGCCGTCCGCAAAGTGATCGTTCAAATCGCCGACGTTCACGACGTGATAGTGCCGCCGCCAAGAATTCTGGCTGAAGCCCCGCTTGGGCAGCCGTCGGAAGAGGGGCGTTTGACCGCCTTCGAAGAGCGGGCCGAACAGCTTGGCACCGGCACTGGAGTACTGCCCTTTGTGGCCGCGGCTGGCGGTTTTGCCATGCCCACTGCCGATGCCCCGGCCAACTCGCTTTTTCGGTTTGCGTTTGTGGACGCCTTGATGGACTTGACTGAGGTCCATTACAGTTTCACTCCGCGCAGGGCCTCGACCTCCTGCTTAGTTCGCAGTTGGAGCAGCCCGTTGATGGTGGCCTTTACGAGGTTAATTGGGTTGGTCGAGCCGTGGGTTTTGCTCAGGATGTTACGGATGCCGCAGGCTTGCAGCACTTCCCGGACGCCGGGGCCGGCCTTCACACCCGTGCCCGGACCGGCAGGCACCAAGATCACCCGGCTGGCACCGAATCGCCCCACGACGCGATGGGGGATGGTCTCGCCCCGGAGCGAGATTTTCTTCATGCGGCGAAGCGATTGCTCGCCATCCTTGAGGGCTTTCTCGACTGCGGGGGGAACTTCGTTGGCCTTGCCGTACCCCCACGCCACTTTGCCTTGCTCATCGCCGACGACGACCAAGGCGTTGAAGCTGAAGCGGCGACCGCCCTTCACCACCGCGGCACAGCGGCGGATCTTGACGACGAAATCCTTCAACTCCGATCGGGGCGAGTCGGCAGCATCTCGACGTTCACGAGCCATCGCGAATTCTCACGTTCACTTGGGTTTGGAGGCTTTGGGTTTCTTGTCGGTCTTGGCTTTTGCTTCCGGCTTGGCCGCCTCAGGCGGGGCCTCAGTTTTCGGCGCGGGTTGCTTGATGTTCTTCGGGTTGCAGCAGATCAGTCCGGCCTCGGTGGCGGCGACGGCGAGTGCCTGGACTCGCCCGTGGAAGCGGTACGGTCCGCGATCAAATGCGGCTTGGGTGATGCCTTTGGCCTTGGCGGCTTCGGCGATTTTGCGGCCGACTAACTTGGCGGCTTCCACGTTTCCGCCGTAGCTCCCGTTCTTGCCCACTGTGCTGGCGGCGGCGAGGGTGCGGCCGGTCTCGTCGTCGATCAACTGGGCGTAAATGTGCTTGGAGGAGCGGAAGACGCTCAGGCGGGGCCGCTCCGCGGTGCCGCGAATCTTTTTCCGAACGCGATGTTTGCGACGTTCACGCCGCACCAAGATCAATTTTTGCTGACTCATGGCCCGTATCCATCAACGAGGGTTGGCTGGAGACCAGCCCACCCAGGATGAGCAATTATGTTCCGATCAACCGCCACTGGCGAACGACTTGCCCTCTTTGCGACGCACCACTTCGTTCTCGTAGCGGACACCTTTCCCCTTGTAAGGTTCTGGCTTGCGGGCGGCCCGAAGCTCGGCAGCGAATTGCCCGACCTTCTGCTTGTCGGCCCCCCGGACGACGATCGTCGTCGGGTCCGGCAGGTCGGCGGTCACACCGTCGGGCGGCGTCAACACGATGTCGTTGGCGAAGCCCACCTTCAGAACAATGGCCTTGCCTTGCTTGGTGGCCTGATACCCGACACCTTCGATCTTCAGCCGCTTCTCGTACCCCTTGGTCACGCCCTCGATCATGTTTTTGATGATGTTGCGGGTCGTGCCGTGCAGGGACCGACTCAGCCGCTCGTCGTTGGGCCGCTCCACCTTGATCGACTTCGTGGCCTCATCGTGCGTGACCTTCATCAAAGGGTGGCAGTTCCATTCAAGCTTGGCACCCTTTGGCCCCTCGACGGTAATCTTGGCCCCCTCGACCTTCACCTTCACACCAGCGGGGTATACCACCGGTTGCTTACCGATACGGGACATGATGCCGACCTCTTATCTCCACACTCCCGGCCACGAACCGCAGGATGGATCCGCGTCCGAACTTTGTTATCACCACACGTTGGCGATCACCTCGCCGCCCAAGTTCAGTTGGCGAGCGCGGCGGTCGCTCATGACTCCCTGGTTGGTGCTGATGATGGCGATCCCCATCCCGTCCAGAACTCGCTTCAATTCCGCACGACGTTTGTAAACCCGCAGCCCCGGCTTGCTCACTCGCTCGATTTGACGAATGACCCTCTCGCCCTCGGGGCCGTACTTCAAGTAAATCCGCAGCACGGCCTTCGGCTGGCTCAAATCGTCGGAAGGCGTGAAGACTTTCTGCCCCTCAGCATCGGTGGTGTAATGACCAACCTGATAGTCGAGGATGAACCCTTCATCGCGCAGCACTTGAGCGATGCCGATCTTCAGCCGCGTGGCAGGCATTTCGACAGCGGGACGCTCGATGGCGTTGGCGTTGCGGATTCGGGTCAGCATGTCGGCGATCGGATCAGTCATCATGGCGTCAGTCGCTCACTTTGCAATTCAATTCCCACTCAGGCTCGTCGGTGTGTTCGGTTGTTACGTCGGCTCGCTACCTCGGATTCAAGAGCACTCCGCCGGTGTTTCGGCCAAGTCGCTCCGAGGGCGTCACCACGAGGCTTTGCGAACCCCCGGGATGAGGCCATCGCTTGCCATGTTGCGGAAGCAGATGCGGCAAATGCCGAACTTGCGGTACACTGCCCGCGGCCGACCGCACAGGCGGCAGCGGAGCCGGATGCGGATCTTCTCGCGCGGCGGCATCTTGACCTTTTCCGGGTCTTTCAGATGCGCCTCGAGCTTGGCCATCTGCTTGCGAAACTTCGCCTCTTTCGAGTTCGTGGACATAACTGTCTCTCTTGGCCGACCGAGTCAATGCCCGGTGGGTGCTTATCGCCTCACGCTTGGTTCAATCGCGGAAGGGCATGCCGAATGCCCGGAGCAATTCGCGCGCTTCGTCGTCGCTATCGGTGCTGGTGACAATCGTGATGTCCATTCCCTGGGTGAACGAGACTTTGTCGGCGTCGACCTCGGGGAAGATCAATTGCTCGCTGACACCCATCGAGTAGTTTCCATGACCATCAAACGACTTCGGATTGATGCCACGGAAGTCGCGGATTCGAGGCAGGGCAACGTTGATGAGCCGGTCGAGGAACTCATACATCCGTTTGCCCCGAAGCGTGACTCGGCAGCCGATCTCGTTTCCCTTTCGCAGCTTGAACGAGCTGATCGCCTGGCGAGCACGGGTGACGACGGCTTTCTGACCAGCAATCATGGTCAATTGTTCGACCGCTTGTTCGATCCGGTTCTTGTCCTGAAGGGCCTTCCCCACCCCCATGTTCAGGACGATCTTCTTGAGCCGGGGCAGGCTCATGGGGTTGGTCCGTCCGAGCTTTTTCTTCAACTCGGGGACGATGTTTTTCTGATAGTGTTCGAGCAAGCGAGCCATGTCCGTTTACCTGCAATTCCGTCGGGGGCGGGCGTTGTCGATGTCTCGGCCTCAGGAGGAGGAACGAGCGTACTTGGGATCAGGCTTGCTGAGCAAACCCAAGCCGCTGCCACATTTTTTGCAGTACCGCTCTTTCGCTCCCTCGGCGGTGTACCGTTTGCCGATGCGGCGGCCTCGGCGGCACGTGGGGCAGTAAAGCAACACGTTGGAGGCGTCGATGGGCATCTCTTTCGACAGTCGGCCGCCCTGAGGATTCCGCCGGGACGGCTTCAGGTGCCGATACACCTTGTTGATGCCCTCGACGATGACCTTGTTCTTGTCCGGCAGGACGCGCAGCACTTTGCCCAACGTCGGCGATTGGGCATCGCCGGCGTCGTCACCGGTGAGAACTTCCACGATGTCATTCTTGCGCACGTGCATGGGGATCGTTCCCTTGGGCGATTGTTCGCGGGTGGCGGCTCACACGACTTCGGAGGCCAAGTTGGTGATTTTCACGAAACCCTTTTCTCGCAACTCTCGGGCGACCGCGCCAAAAATGCGGGTGCCCCGGGGATTCTTCTCGGCGTCGATCAGGACACACGCATTTCGGTCGAAGCGAACATAGCTGCCATCCTTCCGGCGAGTCGCCCGTTTGGTGCGGACGACGACGCCCTTGACCACGTCGCCGGGTTTGACATCGCCACCGGGGATGGCTTTCTTAACACTGGCGACGATGATGTCTCCCAGCCCGGCATACCGACGTTTGCTGCCGCCCAGCACCTTGATGCACATGCATTCTTTGGCACCGGTGTTGTCGGCCACGTCGAGGTAGGTGTACATCTGAATCATGTCAATTCACCTGTCCGATGGTCGCCTCGAAATTCTTTGCGTCAAGCAGGGTTGGTCGATTCCGCGCGCGGGGCGGCTTTCACCACCCGCACCAATCGCCAATTCTTGGTCTTCGACAGCGGTCGAGTTTCCATGATTTCCACGGTGTCGCCGGTGCGGGTTTCGTTGTTCTCGTCGTGGACATAGCAGACGGTTCGCCGCTTGATGTATTTGCCGTATCGTGGGTGTTTCACGAGACGAGAAACTTCGACGCGGCGCGTCTTGTTCATTTTGTCGCTGGTGACTTCGCCGATGAGGGTACGGCGGGGTTTGCGTTTTGGGGTCGAGGGGGCGGGGGTGGGATCAGCCACGGCGAGCCTCCTTCGCCTCGGCAGGCGTCTGGCGTTGCCGCTCCCGTTCGCGTTGGATCGTCAGGATGCGAGCGATGTCACGTTTCGCTTTGCGGATTTCGCTGGGGGTTTCCAGACGATCCGTTGCGGATTGGAAGCGCAGGTGGAACAAATTCTTCTCCAGTTCCTTCAAGCTGAGGGCCAATTGTTCGTCGCTGGCCCCGCGATACTCGTTAAGTTTCTCTTTCCGTTTCATGGTCCACCTCATCCGGTGCAGACGCCCCGGCTCACACCCGGGTCAAACGTTGGGCCGTCGCGTCACGAACCGGCATTTGAACGGCATTTTGTAAGCAACACGGGCAAGGCATTCACGAGCGGCGGACTCGGGGATACCGGCCACTTCGTAAAGGATCGTGCCGGGCTTGACAACAGCCGCCCAGTATTCCGGCTCGCCTTTCCCCTTCCCCATCCGGGTTTCGAGGGGGATCGCGGTCACGGACTTGTGTGGGAAGACGCGGATGTACAATCGACCCTCGCCTCGAATGAAGTTCGAGGCGGTGATGCGACCCGCTTCGATCGCCTCGGCACTCAGCCAGCCGCCCTCGAGGGCTTGCAGGCCGAATTCGCCCATGGCGACGGCGTTGCCCCGCTGCGCGTTACCTCTTACCTTGCCGCGCTGGCTTTTTCGATACTTGACGCGCTTGGGCATCATGGCCATCGCTTGTTTCCTCCACCGCGAGATAATCGCCGTTGTTGATCCAAACTTTGATTCCGATATGCCCCTGCGCTGTCTTCGCCTCGTGGAACCCGTACTCGACTCGGGCACGCAGCGTCGACAACGGGATGCTTCCCTCCATCGCTTTTTCGCACCGGGCCATTTCCGCTCCACCCAGCCGGCCCGACAATTGCAGCCGAATGCCCTTGGCTCCGTTCTCCATCGCTTTTTGCATCGCGTTCTTCATGGTCCGACGGAAGCTGACCCGCTTCTCGATCTGCTCCGCGATGTCTTGTGCGACCAATTGGGCATCCACTTCCGGCTTGGGCACTTCGATGGTCTTCACCTCGACATGGCGATGGATCAACTGCTCAAGCTGCTTCGTTAGTTTCTCGATCTTCTCGCCTTTCTTGCCGATGATTTGCCCGACCCGCCCCGAGTGGATGTAAACGACGACTTTCTCCCGGGTGCGTTCGATCACAATCTTCGAAATACCCGTCGGGTGTTTCTTTTTGATGAATTGGCGGATGCGCGCATCTTCGACGAGCAACTCGCCGTACTCTTTCTTGCCGGCATACCACTGGCTCTGCCAGTCGATCATGATGCCGGTGCGGAAGCCAGTCGGCCGGACTTTCTGACCCATCACTCATCTCCCGGCGAGTCGCGGTTCGATTCGGGGTCGTTGGCCAACCAACCTCGCGTCCCGAATCAATTTCCATCGACCCCCTTCACCATAGCTCTGCACGACCCCTCGACCACCGACGGCCCAACGAGCGCCGAAGTCACAAGCGCCGGCGGGAGGGGTTGGCTCGCCGCCGGCGCTGCTCGGTCGTCTCGGTGGTGGTTATTCTTGCTCCTCGCTGTTCTGTTCCTCAGCGACGCTGACGATGATGTGCGAAAGTCGTCGTTTGATCGGGTAGGCGGTGCCGCGTGCGCGGGGCATGATCCGCTTATACATCGGGGCACCGTCCACCCGAGCTTCGGTGACGATCAACTCTTCGACGTTCCGCACACCGCGGTCCTCAGCGTTGCCGACCGCACTCTTCAACACGGCTTCGAGGAGTTTGGCGCCACGATTCGGGACGAATCGCAACAACTCCAGAGCCTCTTCCGCATAACGTCCGCGAATCATGTCCGCGAAGGGGCGGATCTTTCGCGCCGAGACGTCCGCAAAACGATGCTTGGCCGTGTACTGTTCCATCGCTCTACCTTGCCCTGTCGGGTCAAGACCGTCGTCAGGAAGTTCCGGGGGCAGGATTTGAACCTGCGACCTCCAGGTTATGAGCCTGGCGAGCTACCCCTGCTCCACCCCGGGATCGTGTCGCGTCACTTGCCACCCGCAGCCTTCTTGCCACCCGAGTGGCCCTTGAACGTTCGTGTCGGGGCGAATTCGCCGAGCTTGTGGCCCACCATGTCCTCAGTCACGAACAGCTTGATGAAATGCCGACCGTTATGGATTTCGAAGGTGTGGCCGACGAATTCCGGAACGATCGTGCAATCACGCGACCAAGTCCGCAGCGGCCGGCCGCCGCTGGCAGGTTGCTTTTCGACTTTGGCCAGCAACCGCAGATCGACGTAAGGCCCTTTTTTCAGCGATCGACCCATGTTGGCTCGTCCATTCGCTCTTGCGTCGCCGCCGTCGAAATTTCGCGGCGGTAACCAATACTTTTATGACCGAATCCAATCAACGGCTACAGTCATTATGCCCATGAAACCAAACCACGTTCCGCCGATCACCAGCCGCCCTTGGCGTAATGCGGGCCTGGATGACGACGGCGGATGATCGCGGAGTTCGAAGGCTTCCGTTTCTTGCGAGTCTTCCCGCCTTTCGACAGCACACCCGTCGGACTGCAAGGGTGCCGACCGCCTGAGGTCCGCCCCTCGCCACCGCCCATCGGATGGTTGACAGGGTTCTGGCTCGTGCCCCGGTTGTGCGGCTTGCGACCTTTCCAGCGCTTCCGACCTGCCTTGCCCAAGCTGATGTTCATGTGGTCGGCATTGCCGATAGTGCCGATGGTCGCCCGGCAATTGACATGGACTCGCCGAACCTCGCCCGACGGCAAGGTGATTTGCGCCCAATCTGATTCCCGGGCTGTCAGCACGGCACTCATGCCGGCAGCTCGACACAACTGACCGCCACGGCCTGGGTGCAACTCCACGTTGTGGATCGTCATGCCCAACGGGACTTTTCGCAGCGGCAGGCAGTTACCCACCCTCGGTTCCGCGGTCTCCCCGCTGTAGACTAAGTCGCCCTTTTTCAGACCTTCCGGGGCAAGGATGTACGCCTTTTCGCCATCCTCGTATTGGATCAAGGCGATTCGTGCCGAACGGCAGGGGTCGTACTCGATCGATTGAACCGTGGCGGCAATGCCGTCTTTCTTGCGCTTGAAGTCGATCAAGCGGTACATTTGCTTATGGCCGCCGCCCCGGAATCGCGCGGTCACGATCCCTTGGTTGTTACGGCCGCCTTTTTTCTTCCGCGGGACCAATAGTGATTTCTCCGGTCGGTTCACCTTCGGATAGGTGCACTCCGAGAAATCACTGACGGAACCACCACGGCGGCCCGGACTGGTCGGCTTGTATTGACGAATCCCCATGGATGCCTCATCCCCTTGGCGTGTTGGCCGTCGCCTCGCGGCGATCGGTGGACGCCTGGCTTAGAAGAATTCGATCTTGTCCTCCGGGTGCAACCGAACGATGGCCTTCTTCCAATGCGAGAGTCGGCCGATTCGGAAGCGGAACCGTCGATGTTTGCCGTAGTAGTTCTGCGTGCAAACTTTCTCAACCCGCACGCCGAACAGCTCCTCGACGGCATTCTTGATGTCGTGCTTGCTGGCGTGGCGAGCGACCTCGAAGGTGTAGCTGCTGCCGACGGGTTTCAGACCCTTCTCCGATCGCCGTGCCCCGAGCCGCTCTGACCGAGTGCTGTGGTGCGTGCTTTTCTCGGTGACGAGCGGCCGCAGGATCACCTGGTGCGGTCGGAGTTCCGGCCCGGCGGGTGTCAGCACCTCGGTGCGTTGACGTTCCCTGGCCGCGAGTTTTCGCAGGTATCGTTTGGGTCGAGGTCGAGCCTGCATAGTTCCGTCTCCCTTCGTCGCGCTATTCCACCATTTTCGGCGACGCGGATGTCAGCTCTTCGTGCGCAACTGCTCCAGAGCGGCTTTGGTCAAGATGAGTCGCTTCGGTCGCAGCACAACGTAAGCGTTGAATTCAGCGGCGGGCATCAACTCCAGGCCCGGGATGTTCCTCGCCGACTTGTAAGCGATTTCTTGGGCTTTCGGGTCGAGTCCGGCTGTGCCGATCAGGCAGCTCTTTCCGGTCAGGTTCAAGGCTTTGAGAATACCGGCGACTTGCTTGGTTTTCGGTTCGGTGAGGTTCAAATCTTCGAGGATCACCGTCTCGTTGTCGGCGAAGCGGCTGAGGAGTGCCATGCGAGTGGCGGCCCGGAGAGCTTTTCGCGGCAGATGGTACTCGTAATCGCGGGGTTTTGGGCCTTTCGCGGTGCCGCCGCCACGGCGTTTGTTCGTTCGACGATTGCCCACACGGGCGTTGCCGGTTCCTTTTTGCCGGAATAACTTCCGGGTGCTCCCAGCGACTTCGCCTCGGCGCAAGGTGGAGTGGGTGCCGGCCCGCTGGTTCGCCAAGTACATCAGCACCGCTTCGTGGAGAAGTTGCTTGCTGATTTTGCCGCCAAACTCGGCCGGGTCGATACTGACTTTGCCAGTAAGAACCCCGGCTGAATTGTAAACGGGCAACTCGATCGGTCCCGCCACGTCGCCCTCGACGGGTGGCTTCGATTCGGCAGTGTTCGTTGATTCGGTGGCCGCTGTCATGGTCGCATCTCGTCACTTGACGCGGGCGAGCCGGGAACTCAAGCTGGCAGGAGTGACATCATCCAGCCGCTCGGATTCCCGGCTCGCGACGCACGCCTGGAGTGGTCCCCTTTCAGCCTCCCAAGCCCATCACACGGATCTTAATGTCCACACCGGGGGGGAGGGTCAAACCCTTGTTCAATGCTTCAATCGTTTTCGCCGTCGGTCGGAGAATGTCGATCAGACGCTTGTGAGTGCGAATCTCGAACTGCTCCCGCGACTTGCGATCAATGTGCGGGCTGCGCAAAACCGTGTAACGCTCGATCCGAGTGGGCAAGGGGATCGGACCATGCACTTCGGCCCCGGTCTGCTCGGCCGTGTTGATGATCTCCTTGGCCGTGCGCTCCAGGATCTCGTAATCGTACCCCTCCATGCGGATGCGAATCCGTTCGTTGCTCGGACCCGGCACGTTTGGCTCCCCGCATTCACTGCGTGACTGAGGACATTCTCTCACCAGGAACTGTATTGGTACGACCACGATCCCACGGAGTCAAGGTAGAGTGTCGATTCCGTGTCCGTAAAGTGAAAAAAAATCGGGAGAAATCGGGTTTCGCTCAGCTCGTTTTTGTCCGTAAGATCAACCAGGTCAACCGCGACCTCGGCTGGGAATGGCGGCTTCTTCCCCACCGACCGACGATGCGTCTCCCGCGGCAGACATGGTTTTCAGCAGGCTCGGCCACATCATTTGAAAACCGCTTTTCAGTCCTTGCACCAGATGTTCGGGCCGCTTTTGTCGATCCAAACCCGAAACCTGGCCGCACCAAACCCCCGAATCGTCAAGCTGAATTGACAAGCACGGTTCGGCCTCGGGGGCGGTTGAACCTAACTTCGCAACGATTCGCTCGGACAACCCGTGATTTCGTAGTTCGTTCTCCCACTCGGCAATGGTGGGTCGATCGACTCGCTCGAGCAGAATGAACGCATCAACCTCTTTGAGGATGACCTCCCGGTGCTTGGGGACTCGTTCTGGCGGCGACTTGCTGTGATCCCCCCCAGGCAAGTCGGCGATGGCGATGTCGAAAAAGTCCCGCAGGCGGTGCAGCCGTTTGGCGATTTGATCTTCCATCGCCTCCGTCCAGGGGCGTTTGATGGCGCGCCGCTTCTCTTTGGCTTCTTCCGGGTTGGTCTCCAGCGATGACAAGTACCAATCGGGCGTGGGTGATGCTCCGTCGCAATCGAGCCGCCAACCACGAATCCCGAGTTGCCGTCTGTAGTGGTTCAACGCCAGGCTCAACACCGATTTGCCGCAGTTCGGATCACCCAACACGCCGACGACGACGGGGCATTTTGGAGGATCGAGAAAGTTGAGTAACCAGTCGGGGAACGTCTCCGGGTCGATCTGCGACGACTGTCGTCGATCATAAATCAGCACCGAACCGTCGGTTGGCGTCCAACAATAGATTCGCTCGACTCCCCGTCGCACTGCTTCGGCTGCAATGTGAGCGTAAGCCACCCCATTCGCCCTGCCGGTGATGCACAATTCTTGGATGTTCGAAGAAGGCCAGCGGTTCAACTTCTCGGAGATTAACGAAATGATGGCAGAATTTTTCAAGCGTGGTTCTTCGGCGAGCGAGATCTCGAACAGTGCGTAGGGAGGCAATAAGCGAAGCTCCGCGAGACTGCCCGTTGTGTCCTCGGAGTCGCCCTCCTGTGCGGCGAGGGTGACCCGGACATTTTTGCCGCTCGCCGCAGCGGCGGCGGCCGCATGCGCGTACATCCAC
>JAOAAM010000180.1 GCA_026418875.1 Gemmataceae bacterium
GACAAACAACGGCCGCATCCATGTTGGTTGCACGAAACTCGGCAGGACCGCGGCAAAAGCGATGAGGCTACCGATGACGAGAATTTTGCCGTAGAAAAACCTCCAGATGGGAATTCCAAAGAGTGGGGGCAAATCCAACCACGGTAGAAACGGGGAGATCAGCAAGACACCTAATCCAATGACTCCCCATATAAAAACAAGCAGTTGCTCATTCTTGAACCGTGGCGAGTTTTTCGTCGGCATGAGAACAACTCCACGTTTTTAATCGGCCGTACAATTCCGCAAAGTAGGTGTCGAGCTAGCTACCCTCATTCGCGATCGACTCGGCTGTACCTGACCGAGTCAAATAGTGCTCCGGTGTCGGATTCCAAATTATTACGGTGATCCTTCGTCAGAAAGCAGACCGAGGGCAACGGTGATTCGCAGCATCGTTCGGCTTTCGCTCGGCGTAGTCGATCGTTGTTTGGTTTTCGCGCCTTCCCTCCACGTCGACGACTGCCCTATCCGAAACGGTTAGCCCAACGTGCTATACTCGGCAAGACCTGATCGAGCAATTTGCGACACATCACCGGGCGGCGGCTTGGGCGGCCAGACTTTGGCTTCGGAGGTTATTCTGTGCCGACGTCGAGGAACTGATTTTGCTCAGCGGCGCTGCACGGATCGCCAAGAGTCGTTGCGTTGGTTTTTGTGGGTCGGGCGAAAGGAAAAATCGCGCTGCCAGTGACTCAGGTGAGTCGTATCTGGCTCCAAGGACCAAGAAATCATTATCCCCCAGCGTCAGATCAAAGTTCAGCAGTTCGAACGTCTCCGTGGAGCGCTGCCCTTGGACGGCCAAGGCAAGGCGAGGATTCAAGCGCGACCACTTCTCCGGATCCTCGAATTCAAGTTGCGGTGTCACTTGAAGACGCACCGAACCATCGTGATCAACCGACGGAACGAGCTTCACCTGGCAGACGAGTTGTTGATAGCGTCTGATTTCTGGCTTGTCATTCAAGTGAAGTTCGACTTCGCACTCGTCGATGCCCTTGGCCAAGGTCACCGAAGCGGCGTTGCCCTCTTGTCGCCGCGACTGATAGGGGTTGGGATTGGTTTTTTTGCCTGTGAGCAATTGCCGCAGCCCTTCAGGCGTTCGGCCACCCGCTGCCAAGCCGACGCGGAAGCCATTCTGCTGCAAGACGTGACGCTGGCGGGTGGTCAGGATTTGCTCGTCGAGCGAAGTCCAGATTTCCTCGTTGACGAAGCGATCGCCGAGCGGGACCACCAAGGGCGCGATGTCCATGACGATGATCGGTGGTTCGGGCGATGCCGTCATCAATTTCGGACGAGTCAACGGAATCGCTCGACCGACCGACGACAATGGGACACAACCGAGCAGGCTGTACGTCCCGATGACAGCGAGGATCAGTCCGATTCGAGGCATCGGCGACGGCCCCACCGCAGTGTCGATGAGTCAGATTTAGGTCGTCCCCCGAGCGGCGGGATAACGGGGGAGGCTTAAGGTGTCAAGTCCGTTCCGGGCGGGAAAAAACCCGCTTCGCCGTCGAGGGGCCGCAGGCCCGTCCGCCGGAGTTGGTCCACGACCCGATGAAATTCCTCCACGCCCCAATCAATTTGAGTGAGCAGCTTGCGCGCCTTTGGCCCGGTGTCCGCCCCGAAACAACCGCGACTGTTGTGGAAGGATTGGACGACGAGCACATCGGGTTGAAACTCCGCCAGTCGGTCAACGAACCGCTCGGGTTCGGCGATCGGCAGCATGGGGGTAATGCAAACGCCCACGGCGATGCCGTGCGATTTAAGCTTTTCCATCGCATCCCAGCGACGGTCGAGGGGCGGTGCCTTCGGCTCAAAGAGTTGCCGGACCTCGTCGCTGTCGGTTGGGATGGAGACGTTGACCCGGATGTGCCGGAGTTGCGCAAGCAAATCGACATCCCGCACGACCAGTGGGCCACGGGTCTGCACCAGCAGACGCGGCTGCACGTCGATGATCGCCTCCAAAATACCGCGGGTCAACAAGAGCGACCGTTCGATGGGTTGGTACGGATCGGTGACACTGGAGAGGTAGACGGCGGCTTGCGCGATGCGGTGCCGCGACTTCCAGGCGATTTCCACGGCATTCTGCTTGGCACGCAGCCATCGGCCCCATTGGTCGAGCGGTTCTCGACTTTGGGGCAGGAACATGGCGTAGCAATAAGTGCAACCGAACACGCAACCGACGTAGGGGTTGCATGTCCAATCGAAGCCGCCCCGCCGGATGAAGCCGGTCGCTGGAGTGAAGATGGAGCGGGCTTGAATGAACTCCACTCTCGGCCTCGACTCGATGCCCTGTCATTCCCCGCGGACCAAGCGGCGAAACTCTTCGCACAGGATGGGTCCTGCCTCTGGTCCAAGGCTGTTGATCTCGCCATAAGGTGCAGTCTTCCGCCCGTAGGTGAAGGGGGCCTTCTCGTCCCAAAGTCTTTTCGGCAAGATGTAGCCGATCTCGTCGTTCGCCAACCCGATCGTCATGCGGTGACGGGCGGAAAGTTGTTCGTAGATTGCCGGTTCACGTGGGGCGTCGGGGAAGTCGGCACCTTCCGGGGCAGGATCAGGAACCTGATTCAGAACCAACTCCGAGTAGATTTCACCGGGAATGGCCGCGATGTCGAGTTCGCCCAAGCGCCACCAGCCAATCTCCGTTTTAAGCGCGATCCTCTGTGTCGAGTCGTCCGCGGGGCGAGCTTGCCGCGGATCGCCGTCCCAATGAAATGCTTCCCGATCCAGCACCTTGATACGCCTCAAAGCCTGGTAAATCTTGTTGTCGCACGGGACAAAAACGACCCGGGTTCTGGCCTGGAATGGGGTCAACTCAATTGGCTCACCTCGCTCCAAGGCCGTGGCCGCGGCAGCGGCGAGCTTCTTGCCAAAGCGCTCGGTCTTCTCGAACGTCCCATCCTTGAGTTCCTTGCCTTGATCGTCGGTGATTGGCACGCGCAACGATGTCAGCAGCCCGCCGACGGTTCCCGTCAAATACACGACGGGGCAGCCGAAACGGGATTTCAGTTCCTGCACCGTGTAGCCCACGAAGTCAGCACTGATCTTGGTGTTCTTTGAGTCGAGTGTTTCGGGGTGGCAGTTCCATTGGACGATGAGGCCGGCGTCTTTGCCTTGTCGGTCGATGAAGCGAAGGGCGACCAATTCATCATGTTTGACGAACGGTTCGCGCGTGTCGTGGATGAGATCGGGCAAAGCAATACGGCCGATCCGCGCGGTGACCGGTTGAAGCCCCCGCCGGGCCGACTCGATGACCTCCACGATTCCGCGCTCAAGGCGTTGCATGTATTTTGGATCGACACCACTCTTGGTTGGTGCCGGCCCCCACAAGCCGAGGGTGTCGGGACCTTCGTGGTTGTGCGTGCTGCTGATGATAACTTGGTCGATCCCTTGCAACTGTGATCGGATCCGTTCGACGTTGGCGTGAAACAGACCGATGACATCGACGGAGACGATCGCGAAGGTTTTTTGACCGTCGCTGAGGACGACCCCCCGAGCCATGATCGGATCAGCGATGTCCGTGGCCTTCCGATTTTGCCCGAAGCCGGCGATGAAGACAGGCCCTGCCCTCATGTCGGGAGTGACATCGACTTCGGCCCATCCGACACGCAGTTCGCTCGCCTGGGTGATCCCGGCCAACCAGAGCACCAACACGACGCCACGGATTTTCGACATGCCAACCTCGCGAGTTTACTTTGGCTCACATAGACGCATGTAGGAGATACTATCCCGGGCTATGGTTTCCGGATCGGGCGAGTAATCGAATACTTCCACCGAGACCCAACCGCGGTAATCGGCATCTTGGAGGGCAGCGAAGATGGGTCGGAAATCGACGCTACCAAACCCGGGTCCGCGGCGGTTGGCATCGTTGGCGTGGAAATGACGAGTCCAACGAGCAAACCGACGAATCAGGTCGGGGACGGGCACCGCCTCCGAACTCATCGCTTTGACATCCAGATGCAAGGCGAAATTGGGATGCGCCAGCCGTTCGAGCAGCTCACGGGCCTCGTCACAAGTGTTCAGAAAATCGGTCTCGGATGGGGCAAGCGGTTCCAGGCAAAGGGTCACGCCGAAATCCGAGAGTGCCCCGGCGGTTTGACGCAATGTGTCCAGGGCGAAATCCGCGGCTTGTGAGCGTGAATAGCCCGCCGGGATTTTGCGTTGTGCGGGGGAACCGAGGATCAACAGATCGCCGCCAATGTCTCGGCAGCATCGGGCCAGTTCTCCGAGGTACTCGGCAGTGCGGCGGCGGATGGCCGGGTCCGGGTCAGTGATGCACAAACCTTCAGTTTTCGCCAGCAGCCAGTGCAACCCGATCAACTTCAGCCCGGCATCCTCGGCCTGCTTTCGGTAGGTCAGACGCTGCTCTGGGGATACGTCGGTGATCCGGGGCGCCCATGTAAACGGGGCGATTTCCAGGCCTTGATAGCCACAAGCAGCCACGAAGCGGCAGATGCGTTCGTGGTCCCAACCCTGGAAGGTTTCGTTGCAGATCGCGTAGCGGAACGTCACGGCAGCCTCACTCGGCGGTCGATACCGCCACGATCGTCCACGATGGTCAACTCCAGCGGTCCGCGGGCCTCGGCCGCGATCCGGTAGAAATCGGCAGGTTGGGTGACGCGCACGCCGTTCACTGCGGCGATCACATCTTGGTTGACGCGGAGTTCGGCTCGGGCGGCCGGGCTGTTTTCCTCGACTTCGCGCACCAGAACCCCCTCTGGGATGGGCGAGGCGCGGCGGAAGCCGCCCTGCCCTTGGTAAACCACGGTGACGTAATCGACGCGCAAGCCGTAGACAGGGGCGGGCCGGTTCGCGGCGATGATTGGGCCGGTGTTGGGCCAATATGCTTTCTGTAGGACGGGCCGGAGGACGCGGCGACCGCCGTAGGCCCCCTCCACGACCATCTCAACCTGAGTCCCCGCGAGGGCGGCCGTGATGCCGAACATCAGGTCGTCTTGATCGTTGACCGTCACGCCGTCCACGCTGACGATACGGTCACCAGGTCGCATCCCGGCGCGGAAGGCGGGGCCGCCTTCGGATGGTTCCCAAAAGTCTTGCCGCAACGAAATGCCCAGGAAACCATACTCGACCTCTTCGCCACGACGCAGCTTCTCGACGATACGTTTCATGCGATTGTCCAGCGGAATCGCATAACCGCCCGAACCTTCGCCCCCCGCGACTCCCGGCAGGGCCGTCAACAGGCCAATCCAATTCCCCTTGAGATCAAGCAAGGCCCCGCCGCTTGAACCCGGCGGGATGTTCAGCGTTGTTTGCAGGAGCATGGGATAGTAGACGAGTCGGGGTCGGCGGCGCTCGCCCTCGTTCGGCTCACCTGGAAGTCGACGACGCACGTTACTCAGCATGCCCCAAGCCACGCTTGGGCTGCCATCACGAAATCCTGCGGCCCAAGGATTCGACAACCCGACGACGAACTGCCCCTTGCGGGCCTGTTCCGCGTCCCCCATGGGCAAAGCCTGTAAGCCGCTGGGGGGGTTCAATAAGCGAAGGACGGCGAGATCGGAACGCTCGTCGGCGGCGTGGATGTCGGCGTAGCTGCCGCCCTTGCCCGGTAACCGAACGTAGACCTTGGTTGCATCCCGGACGACATGATAGTTCGTGAGGATCAGCCCGGCCGGTCCATCGATGACGACCCCACTTCCGTAGCTGTCGGGGACGGCATCGGGAGCCGCGAGGTTCAAACGAGCCAGTAATTCATTCGGGCCTTGCTGCCCGGGCATGGGGGGCAGATTTCGGGGATTGAACCCTCCTAAGCGACCCGGCGGCCGTACCCCGCCACCCTCGAAGCGCGCATAAAGTTCGCTCCGCGATACCAAGATGCAGGCGACGCTTGGCTCGGCTCGCTCGACGACACGCTGGATGCTCGCCTCCATGGCTAAGGCCAAGCGAAGGGGATCATCCTCGGCAGGGAGCCTCGATGCAAATAGCACCATCAGCAGGCTGGCCCATCCTGCACGGCCGATCATACTCATCGCCCCCACTACGACCTCTCGGCTGCTCCGCGCGACGGCCTCGATTCCACAAGAAAATAGGCAACCTCATTCCGCCCCCGCCGGCTGCCTTCCGCGGCGTTTTGGCGTCATTTCGGTGGTGCCGTCTGTGCTCGATTCCGTCGCCGCGGCCTCCGCCGGGACCAATCCTCGCTTCGTCAGAATTTGACGCCGCAACTCCTCGGCTACCTCCGGGTTCTCTCGAAGGTACTCCTTGGCCCGCTCTCGCCCTTGAATCTTGGTTTCGCCCAAGGTGAGAAATGCCCCTGATTTGTCGATGATTTTGTCTTCGAGGGCCAGGTCGAGAAGATCGCCCTCCCAGCTGATCCCCCGATCGAACATCAAATCGAACTCGCACTGTCGGAAGGGCGGGGCGACTTTGTTTTTAACAACCTTGACCTTCACCCGGGAGCCGACCGTTTCGTCACCTTCCTTGACGCCAGTCATCTTGCGAATTTCCAATCGGACCGAGGCGTAAAACTTCAGGGCCAAGCCACCGGACGTCGTCTCCGGGTTACCGAACATCACGCCGATTTTCTGGCGAATCTGATTGATGAAGATCATGCAGGTTCGCGTGCGTGAAATGATCGGGTTCAGGATGCGCAAGGCCTGGCTCATCAGGCGAGCTTGCACCCCGACGTGCGAATCACCGATCTCCCCCTCCACCTCCGAGCGGGGAACGAGAGCGGCCACGGAATCCACGACAATCACATCCACCGCGTTCGACTTGACGAGCATCTCCGCGATCTTCAGGGCTTCCTCGCCGCTGGAGGGTTGGCTGACGAGCAGTTCTTCCAGATTCACGCCGATCCGTTTGGCCCAAGCCGGGTCGAGGGCGTGCTCGGCGTCGATGAAAGCAGCCACGCCGCCGGCTTTCTGTGCGTTGGCGATGATGTGCAAGGCCACCGTGGTCTTGCCGCTCGACTCCGGGCCGAAGATTTCGATGATGCGGCCCCGGGGAACTCCCTTGCCTCCCAGAGCGATGTCGAGGCTGAGTGCCCCCGTCGAGATGCCTTGGATCTCCTGAACTTCACTGTCGCTCAGGGCCATGATGGCCCCCTTGCCGAATTCTTTCTCGATCTGCGCGAGGGCGTTTTTCAGTTCCTTGTTCTCGTTCATGTGCGGTCCTTCAGTAGGCAGGCTGAGCCGGCCGGAGGCACGCCGTCGGCAAGAGCCTGACGCTTAGTGTACAAATGACACAATAACTTGTGCATTGCCGGAATCCAAGGTTCGCCGCGAGAAATCTCCGCGGGCCAGCTATGGTCCGCGGCCGCCAGAGTTGGTAGCCTCTTCTTCATTCACCGTCGCGGCTCCGGGTCGGCGGTGGACCGAGTTGGGTGGACCATGCAGTTATTTGATCAAATTCAACAAGCTCGAGCGGAGATCAGCCAACGCTGGGATCGAAGACCCCGTGTCGGTATCGTGCTGGGAACGGGATTGGGCGGTTTGACGGGCGACATTCAAACCGAAGTGGCGATCCCCTACTCCGAGCTACCACATTTCCTCTCATCCACGGCACCGTCACACAAAGGCCAACTCGTGTGCGGCACCTTGGGGGGTAAGGCTGTTCTCGCGATGGAGGGCCGCTTCCATTTCTACGAAGGCTATCGCTTGCAACAGATCACGTTCCCGGTGCGGGTGATGAAAGCCCTGGGCTGCGAATACCTCATCGTCAGCAATGCCTGCGGCGGGATGAACCCGCAGTGGTCGCGCGGCGACATCATGGTCATCGAAGATCACATCAACCTGATGGGCGATAACCCGCTCATCGGTCCGAATGACGACCGCTTGGGGGAACGATTCCCCGACATGAGCGAGCCGTATTCGCGGGAGTTGATCGCCTTGGCTCAGCGGATCGCCCTGGAGGAACGCATCCCGTTGCAAAAAGGGGTTTATGTGGCGGTCCCCGGCCCGAACCTGGAAACTCGCGCGGAGTATCGCTTCTTGCGGGCCATCGGAGCCGATGTCGTGGGAATGTCCACCGTGCCGGAGGTCATCGTCGCCGTCCATTCCAAGATGAAGGTGGTCGGATTCAGTGTCATCACGGACATGTGCCTGCCCGACCACTTGGAACCAGCCTCGTTGCCCGACATCTTGGCGACCGCACAAGAAGCTGAGCCGAAGCTCCGCCGACTCGTTCGCCGATTGGTCGAGGCTCTGCCCGAGTAGTCGATCCGTGGTCGATGCTTCGAAACCGCACCGACCGCACCCGAGGGCCGTGATGCGCCCAGGATCGCGTCAACCGAAATCTTGGGCGAATCTCTCGACCACGGGTTATCGCCGCTTGGCGCGCCAAGGTATCAGGTCTTCGAGCACGATCTCCCGCCGAACCTTCCCTTGCTGGTCCAACTCGGAGATCCGTCGGCTCGACGTCGAACTCACCAGCAGCAAGCCACCGCGCAATCGCTGGACTGAGGTGAGCGTCCGATGGCCAGAGATCATCCATTCCTGATTGCCCGTCTCCAGGTCGTACTCCGCCAGACCATTCGAGTGGGTCATCAACACTCGGTTCTTGACTGACAGGTCGAGAGAGGAGTAGTGATGCGGTCGGGACACGTTGAATGAGCGTATGACTTTGCCTTGCGAGTCCACTTGCTCGCAGATGCCGGTGCGGGTGATCAAGACGTAGACACCGTCGCTCGTTTTGCCCGCTGCCACGATGTCGTTGGCGGGGCGGGCCAAGGCGAAGACCTTTTCTTGCTTTGGGTTGAACTCCACGAGTTGGTTTCGGGCCGCGATCAAGGTGTTGCCATTGGCCAAGCGTTGACACAGGAT
>JAOAAM010000571.1 GCA_026418875.1 Gemmataceae bacterium
GCTGAAGGAGAACATCGCCGCCCCAGAGCGGATCGTCAGTTTGTCGGCGATCCCCGGTCAGGAAATGAACCACATCACCCGCGATGACGAGGCAAAAGTCATCGGCATCGGGGCCCGGGTGGAGATCTCCCGAATCGCCGAAAACGCAGTGTTGCGTGAGTTGTTCCCGGGGTTGACGGCGGCCGCGGCCGCTCTCGGCTCGCCGCAAATCCGAAACATGGGAACCCTTGGCGGCAACCTGTGCCAGCGGAATACATGTTGGTACTACCGCGACCAGCATGTCCCCTGCTTGCTGAAGGGGGGGAAGAAATGCTACGCCACCGAAGGCGAGAATCAGTACCACGCGATTTTCACGAAGGGCCACCCTTGCGTGATCGTCAACCCGTCGTCGCTGGCACCAGCGCTCATCTGCTTGAACGCGACGGCTCATGTCCGCTCGACCAGCGGGGAGCGAGTCGTCCCGCTGTCGCAGTTCTTTCAAGCTCCCGTCAAGGCAGACCAGCGTGAACATGTTCTGGCACCCAACGAGGTCTTGACGCGGGTCACGATCCCCATGGCAGGGCTGAAGAATGCGGTCTACGAGGTCCGGCAAAAACAGTCCCACGATTGGCCCTTGGTGCAGGCGGCAGTTTCCTTCCGAATGAACAACGGTCGGGCAAACCAGGTGAAAATCGTGTTGGGTTATGTCGCCCCGACGCCGCACGCTGCGGCGAAGGCGGCCGAATCGCTGGAGGGCAAAGAGATCAACGAGACCACCGCGGCCGAGGCCGGCCGGTTGGCGGTCGAGGGGGCAGCCCCGTTGTCGCAGAATGGTTACAAGGTGAAACTTGTCGAAGTGGCGGTCAAGCGTGCGCTGTTGATCGCGGCAGGGGCGAACCGGTACTGGGAGGCGTGACGTGAATCCCTTGAACGTCGTCCCGACGCCTCGGTGCATGCACTTTTGCTCGAAGGCGCTGTCGGTGTACGGCGAGAATTACGCCGCCGACGCGGACTTCCAAGCGGGTTTGGACCAGACTTGGTGTGTCCTGACCGCGCGCTCCATCGGACCGGACGATGGTGAGGTTGGGTGGGCGGAGTGCTCCGACCGGCAGCGGTCGTGTTTCCGAGAGTATTAGGAACCACCCGACACGCGGGACTGTCTCAAGCAACGGGACTTCGGGCTGCCGGCGTGGTCCGTCGCATTTGGGAAATTGGCTCGCATGGGCTAGAATTACGGCGACCCGAAATCGTGACAGGTTGCTCTCTTGGGGCGGGGCAACTGTCCGGATTCTCATCTCTGGGTCGCTGGAGAGTCTTCCATGCCCGTTCCGTTGGTCACCGCGTGCCCGGGCTGTGGTAAGTCGATCAAATATCCTGCACACGCGGTCGGCAAGTCGATCCGCTGTCGGTATTGTGGAACAATCTCCAAGGCTCCACCGCCCCCGGAGGCACCGCCCGCCCCGAAGGATGACACCGTATCCCATCGCGCGGCGGACGGGACCCGGGAAGAAAAGCGAGTGCCTCGTCGGCAGTCAGCTGGTTCACTGCCACAGCCGCCGGCCCCCGCGACCGCCCAACCCGTGTCTGCAACTCGGGCCGCCTCGTTGCCTGGCCCGTCGGCGGGTGTGCCGCAAGTTGCTCCCTTGGTCACTTTGAACAGTCCGCGGCGGAAACGCAGCGGCTTCGGTTGGCTGCTCGTCCTTGGAGCCGTCGGCCTTATCTTGACTTGTGCGGCCATCACCATTGGGGTGGTCGCCGTCGTCGGTTTGAGGGTAACGTCGCGGGAGAATCGCGACGCTGGTTCAACCCCGGCGGTCGCCGAAACTCCGGCCCGCGAGAGCCAATCGCTGCCGCACGCTGTGACCTCAGACTTCCCGCGTCGAATTTTGGCCATCGGCGTTCACAACTACATTTTCGCCAACCCCACCAGCTATGGGGCCGATTCAGCCGGATTCATCCGCCGTGACTTCGGGAAGACGGTCGAAAAAATTGCGAACCGCTTCCGGATTCCGGAAGGGCAAGTATTCGAACTGAGCGATGGTGCCCCCGAACCTCGACGCCGGATTCCGTTGAAGCCCGTGATCGAGCAAACGATCCAACGTTTCGTCGAGACGTCCCGCCGGCAGGATCGGATTATCCTCCTTCTGTGTGCCCACACGGTTGAAATCGAGGGCACCCCATACGTCGTCCCGTTGGAAGGCGAATTGACGGACCCGAAGACGCTGATTCCGCTTGATTGGATCATGAAGCAACTCGGAGAGTGCCGGGCACAACAGAAGGTGCTTATCGCCGACTTCAATCGTTACGACCGCGGCCGAGGTGTCGAACTCCCCCACGGGGGGAAAATGGCGGCGAGCACCGCAAAACTGCTGAAGGACCCGCCGCCGGGTGTGCAAGTTTGGAGTGCTTGCTCGGAGGGGCAGTACTCGTACGAGTTCGACGATTATTACGAATTTCGTGACGGGGACCGAATCCAGGGCATCAAGGGCGGCGCATTTTTGTCGCTCTTCTCGGTGGCGTTCATGCAGGGCCTTGGCGGAAAAATTCAGTCCCCCAACGATGAGCTACCTCTCGAGGCCCTGGCGGCCAAGGTGAATGAATTGACCGAGCGGCTTTCCGAGGAATTTGCCGATGCGGAGGACGACATGGCCGATGCCGCCGCCAATCCCCCTTCAGCCCAGCCCTCCACGGACAAGCCTGCCCGCCGGGCGAAACAGACGCCGTTCGTGGCCGGCAATCGACCGTCGGAATCCGTGCCTTACGATCCGACGGAGCCGGTGCCCCCCGCAATCGCGATCCCCAGGCCGCAAGACGTCTTCGGCGAGCGGATGGCGTCGGTGGAGCAGGTTCGACGCCTGGTAGATTTCTTCGCTCTCCCACCGATCAAGGAACCCCGCAAGACCGAGGTGCGAATTCGCTTCGACGAGGTTTTGCCGTTCCGGGCTGAACGATTGGCCGAGTACCACAACGGCATGACTGCCGAGCAGGTTCAGAAGGAGGCCGCCCGTTATCCCGTGCGGGCCGCGGTCGTTCGGGCCATCGAGGAGATTCGGAAATTGGAATCCGGCGACGGTGCCTTGCCATCGACCCTGACGGAAGCAGATCGCAGCGATGCGGCCAAGGCTGCATATGCTCGCATGCAACGCGGCCCGGCTCGAGTGATGCACGTCCTCGAGCAACTCACGGAAGAACTGGAGAAAGCGGTCGCTCAGAGGGACGACGAGAAGTCGAAGTTTTGGCAAGCGACTCTGGATTATGTCCGTGCCCAAGTGAAGGCACGGCACATTTACGTCAACGAGTACACGAATGCGTTTGGCATCGTCCGTCGGGATCGTCTACCCGAGTTGGACCCGAAGAAAGGCCACGTCGGCTGGCGGCTCGCGTCGCAGGAGACCCTCTCGACAAATGACAGCAGCATGAAAGAGCTGCGGAAAGAACTGCGGAAAATCTACGACGACATCATCAAGCAGCACCCAGACACTCCCTGGGCGATCCTCGCCAAGCGCGAAAAGAACGTCGCCTTGGGACTTCGCTGGGAGCCTTTTGCCCGACCGAAGTCGGAACAGATGGAAGGCTTCGCCGACTCGCGGTAGCACCAGCCCTCCGTCGCTTGGCACACGCGGAGCGGATTCTCTTGACGCGCTGTTCCGGGCACCAAACAATAGGGGGTGTATCCTTCCTGTTGGCCATTCTCCCCCCGGAGGTTCGTGCAATGAAGAAGTTGATGGCGGTCTGCGCCGCGATCTTGGCGACTGTTGGCAGCGCTCATGCGGAGATTCGGGGAACCTACGTCGAAGCCCGGACGTGCGACGTGTACACCGGGCCTTGTTTCGCCAATGCCGACACGGCACTTGGTGGCAAACACGCCGTGTTGGCTTGGAAGGTGGAGTCCGGCGAATTCGGCAATGTCCGCTTGGATGGCTTGGGCGTCGTCGCGGTGGTGGCGACCCGCGAAACCTTGGGCCTGAAGCAGACGCTGCCGAGCAAGGCCGTCCTTATCGTGGATGCCCAGGCCGATGCTCAACAGCGGCAAGCCTTGATTGAATTCGCCAAAACGCAAACCGGGGGCTTGCTCGACCACATCATCGATGTCAAATCCGCGGCGATCGACGTGGAAGTGTGCGAGTGCAAGGGCAATTCTTGCTTCCGCATGAACGCGGGAGATGCCCGTATCGAGACCAAGTGCTTGGATGAGCATTACGATAAGGCTTGCGGCAACGAGTCGGCCTACTACCCGCCTTTGTCCGCCAATGTGCAAGCTCGACCGGCTATGACGGTTGAACATTCGTTCATCGGCAAGGCTTTCAACGAAACCTGGCGTGACACTGCCCGGCGAGGGGCCTACGTCGGCTCGTTCCTCGTTCGCTAATCGCTCTTTTCCAGGCGAAGTCGTGCAAGGAAACCCCGACCGGAATTGTGTTGTGTTCGGTCGGGGTTCGCTTTCGTTCAGATTACTCGTGGGAAGAGAACGTCATGAGTTGTCGTTGGCCCGTACTATCTCTCCTTTTTCTGACCCTGTGCGTGCCGGCTCGGGGTGAGGAAGTTGGCCACGTCGCCAGCGTGGTGAAAGTTGCACCGCCGGGCGAGTTAAAAGAGGCGATCATCGCCGAACTCTCCGACGAAGCGGTCCAGATTGCCGACGCGCAGGGTAATGTTTGGGCGACGTTTTGGTTTCGCAAGTCGCTTCCAAGTGATGCCGAGGCAGAGCAAGTGAAGAACGGCCTGACGTATCGGGAGATCGCCCCCACGACGCTGATTGGGGCCGTGCAATTCGCCAAGACATGGGGCGATTTCCGAAATCAGCAGATTTCGGCGGGAGTTTATACGCTCCGCATCGCAATTCACCCCATGGATGGCGACCATCAAGGCACCGCCCCGACCAATGATTTCTGCTTGCTGGTTCCCGCGGCCCAAGACGAGAAACCGAGCCGAATGCCGGTGGGCACGCTGCACGAACTAAGTGGCCATGCCTCGGGCGGAACGCACCCAGCCGTCATGCTCCTGTTCCCGAATGACCAGCCTGAGGACACCCCGAAGCTGGTGAGCAAGCCGGGCAAAATCATCGCCCTGAATGTCAAGCGACCGGTGGCAGCGAAGGGCATGGCGACCCACTTGGGCTTTAGCTTCGTGATTATCGGACATGCTCAAGAGTGAACCGAGGGCCGTCACGGCGAGGACTGCCGCCAGCCGGATGTCGCTTCGGTCGAGAAACAATCAGGGGTTGGTCAGCCAGTAGGCACCGGCCGCGGCGAGGGACATCGAGATTGCTGCCATCAGGCCCAAGAGGATGGCTGGGGCCAACCATGCCCGGCGTCGCGGCCGTCCTGAGTTTGGGACCGTGTCCTCGGCGTGCCGAAGTTGAGTCGCCGATGGACTTGCATCCATACGAACCGCTGGAGGGGCCGCGTGCTGCGGCAGCGTGGGGACGGGTGCCGTCTCGGCCGAGGGGTTCCGCAAGGCTTGTGTCGGCGGCGGTGGCGGCGGCTTGATTCCGCCTCCGAAAGAGAAATCGACGGCGACGGGCTTCGCCGCCGGCTTGGGTGCTGCGGGACTGCTGCCTGGCAGCCTTGGCGCGGCCTGAGTGGGGACGGCTGGAGCCGGTGACGCCATCGGCACCGCAGCCGGGGGCGACACCGTTCCGCGACTGCTCCCTCCGCTGAATGCGATCGGGAGTCCTTGGGCCGCCGGGCACAATCGAGGGATTTCCTGCTCGGCGGGTGGGGGAATCGGCGTCGCAGTGAATGGCTCCAAGGCTTCGGCGACATCCCGAGGCCAGCGGTAGCGAGCATCGAGCGATTTCGCCATCATTCGTTCCACGATCGCGACAATCGCCGACGGAACATCCCCGCGGATCGCCGTGATCGGTTTCGGTTCTCGTGTCTGATGCCAAATCAACTTTTGCGCGACGGTCCCATCCGGGAAGGGCGGCTGTCCGGTCAGCAGGAAATAAAACGTTCCGCCTAAGCTGTAAATGTCCGCTCGAATGTCCACCGTGTGGCTATCGACAGCCTGTTCCGGGGCGAGGTAGTCGGCCGTGCCTAGCACGGTCTCGTCGTATTGCTTGGTGAGCAGGTCCTCGTGATCGTGGAAAAATCGGGCCAAACCCATGTCCAGGATCTTCACCACCCCTTGCCGATCCACGAGTAGGTTGCTGGGTTTGATGTCGCGATGCAACACCCCCGCGGCGTCGAAGGCATGTTGCAGGCCCAAGGCTGCCTGGCGGATGTAATGGCAGGCCCGAAGCGGGGGCAAGGGACCGATCCGCTTCACTAGGTCCTGCAAGTTGATCCCATCGACGTATTCCATCACGATGAAATGCAATTGTTCGTCCTGATCTACGTCAAACGCTCGAACGATGTTGACGTGATCCAAGGCGGCGACGACGCGGGCCT
>JAOAAM010000240.1 GCA_026418875.1 Gemmataceae bacterium
ATGGACTCGACGGGAGCATTGGAATTGGCCGACGTCCCCCGCCGGTTGCTGGTGATCGGCGGCGGTTACATCGGCTTGGAATTGGGGCAGGTCTACGCGGCCCTCGGCTCAAAAGTCACCGTGGTGGAAGCGTTGGAAGGCATCCTCATGATGGCCGACCGCGACTTGGTGAAACCCTTGGAGGATCGGCTGCGACATGATTTTGCCGCCATCCACGTCAACACCAAGGTCGCCCGGTTGGAGCCGACTCCGGAGGGCATCATCGCGGAATTGCAACGACCGGATGGAGCCGTCCGCGAGACGTTTGACCGCGTGTTGGTGGCGGTGGGGCGTCGGCCGAATAGCGGCGGCTTGGGGCTGGAAAAAACGCAAGTCGAGGTGGACAGCCGCGGCTTCATCGTGGTGGATGCCCAACGCCGCACGCGCGACCGACAGATCTTCGCCATCGGCGACGTCGCCGGGGAACCCGGCCTCGCTCACAAGGCGACGGCCGAAGCGAAAGTCGCTGTCGAAGCGATCCTCGGCGAACCTGCCGAGTGGAGCCCCCGCGCCATCCCCGCCGTCGTCTTCACCGACCCCGAATTGGCTTGGTGCGGCTTGACGGAAAAAGAGGCGGCCGAGAGGAACGTCGCGGTGGAGGTCGTGAAGTTCCCCTGGGGAGCGTCGGGTCGCGCGACCACGTTAGGCCGAAACGACGGATTGACGAAACTGATTGTTGAACCCGGAACGCAACGAATCCTGGGCGTCGGCATCGTCGGCGTCAACGCGGGGGAATTGATCGCCGAGGGTGTTCTCGCGGTCGAGATGGCCGCCGTGGCTCGTGACCTCGCCGAGAGCATCCATGCTCACCCCACGTTGTCCGAGACGATCATGGAAAGTGCGGAGATGGTGCTCGGCTCCGCAACACACATCTTCAAACCGAAACGAGGCTGATCGGAGGTTGCCTGTTCGCTGCCACCACCCACCCGCTTGAGCACATCGAGGGTGAGTTGTCGCTTCTTGTGCCGAGCGGCTCCACCAGCTTCGGCCGCTGACAGGGAGCTTGACTACCTGTTCAATCGCTGAAGCATGACCTCGGCGGCGGGTCGGCCCGCAAATTGGCGGACCTCACCGTCGTCTCCCCGGGCGAGCGTGATGGCAGCGGAGAAATGCTGCTTGGCTGACTCCGAGTCGCCTTGTTCCAACGCCAGCATGCCCGCCAGGGTCCGAAGGTCGGCTCGGAGAAGCTCAGCGAGGAACATACCTCGCAATAATCGCTCGTAGGCCAGCCGATTCTCGGCCAGGCGTGCTCGGTAAATGAAAATCTCCGGAAGGTAGCCGACGCCGATCTCCGCCCCGAGCAGGATGGCCAGCCGCTCGCGCACCTTCTGCGACTCGTCTTCGGCGTCGATCGCCGTTCGCCGCTCGATCGCCAGCAGGGAGCGTTGGGCCTGGGAATAATCACCGGCCACCGCGGAGACGACGGCACGATACCAGTCGTAGGCCACCATTCGATATTCCGAAATGTAGCCCGGTCCACCTTGGGCCGCCACCGCCACCACATCCAGTTGGTCCGGGTTTTCCGCCAATTCCGGCTCGAGAAGGAAATCCCACACCGCTTTGGCACGGCCCAGCATCAGCATCAAGTGCATTTGCAATTGTGCTCCGTGGATGCCGAACAACCTCACATCCGACTTTAACAACACGTCGTCGAGTGCTTTCCGCGCCAAGCCCAAGCGGAGCGCCGTCTGCGCCTGCTCATACGGTCGACTGGCTAGGTTGCCGACTTGCACGACATACTGGTTTTCCCGTTCTTGAAGTTGTTTCTCCATCTCGCGGAGCCGCTTCGTCGCCGCCTCCAGGTTTTGTTCGTGGTCCTCCCGGCTTTCCTCTGCCGATGGCCCCAACGAACGCAGAAGTTCCACCTCGCTCTGTCGGTGTACGTAGGCGGCGTCGAGAAAGCCGCGCTCGGTGTAAAGGTTTGCGAGCATCCGGTGCGCCACGATCGACCCTGGCTCCAAGCTCAGCGCGGTCTCCAAGC
>JAOAAM010000573.1 GCA_026418875.1 Gemmataceae bacterium
GTGGGCTCGGAGATGTGTATAAGAGACAGACCATCATCTGATCCATCGGGATTTGAAACCCTCAAATATCCTTCGTAACGAGCAAAACCAGATCAAGCTGGTCGATTTCGGTCTGGCGCGGCAGTTCACCAGCACGAAGACGGAGCCACGCTGTCTCCTCGGCTCGATCGAGTTCATGGCCCCCGAGCAGAGCATCGACCCGACGCAGGCCCGGGAGGCCGCCGACATCTACGCCCTCGGGGCGACGCTGTTTTGGCTGCTGACAGGTCACACCCCGTACCCACGAGAAGAGAGTGTGGCTCGGGCTTTGTATCGGCTGCAAAACGAGGCCCCTCGCCGCCTGCGCGACTACCTGCCCAATGCTCCACGGGAGCTGGATGAATTGATCGCACGGATGCTGGCACGCCATCCCGATGAGCGACCGGATTCTGCCCGAGTCGTGATGCAAGCGCTTGCTCGCTTCGCCGCCCCGATGGCCGCCCATTGGGAGATGGAAACTCGAGCCGATGCCCTGCCCCTGCAAGTCGCCGGGATTGATCCCGAGCGCAAGCCGAGCATTTTGATCATTGACGACGAACCATCTTACCGCCGCATGGTTCGAGCCTCCTTGGAGACGATTGGCGCCATCTGCTACGAGGCCGAGGACGGAATCACGGCGATGGATCTCATCACGGAAAAACCAATCGACGTGATCCTGCTCGATTTGCAAATGCCCAATGTGCACGGTTATGACATCTTGCGAGCGTTGCGGGCACACCCCCCCCGACCATATCTGAAAGTGCTGATCTCCTCCGGCCGGGGCAGCTCGACGGAATTGGCTCAGGCGCTCGAGAACGGGGCAGACGACTTCATCCCCAAACCGGCCCCCGTTCCGCAGTTGATTGCCCAAGTGCAGCACGCCTTGAGGCTCAAAGATGCCCAAGATCGTCTGGATCAACTCGCCCGGCACATGATGACGGTCAACAAGCAACTCGAGCACAGCTTGCAGACCCGCGATGCCGACGTTCGCCGGGCCGAGGATGCACTGTTGTTCGCCATGGCGAAAATGGCCGAGATGCGCGAGACGGGCATCCATTTGCACCTTCTCCGCCTGCAAAAATACGTCGGTTGTCTGTGCGAGCGGCTGCGCGAAGAGCCAGGTTGGGGCGAGATCATCAACAAAAACTTTGTCACCGACCTCGAGCGCTGCATTCCACTTCATGATGTCGGCAAGGTTGGTCTACCCGACGAACTTGTGAATAAGACGACCACCCTGACGGAAGAGGAACGCCGCATCATGGAGACGCACACCATCATCGGCTCCAACTTGATCGACGCGGTGGCACACAGCTACGGAAAATCATTGGAGTTCTTAAGTCTGGCTCGTGCCATCATTCGGCACCATCACGAACGTTGGGACGGTCGTGGCTACCCAGATCGCCTTGCGGGAGAGGACATCCCCGCCGCGGCCCGAATCGCCACCGTGCTCGACGTATACGACTCCTTACGCCGACCTCGACCGTACCGGCCTGCGATCTCGCATGCTCAAGCGGTCCGGCTCATGCTCTTCGAGTCGCCTGGTCTTTTCGACCCTGCCATCTTGAAAGCGTTCACCGCCTGCCAAGACCAATTCCAACAAATTTACGACTCGATGCGGGAATAAGTCGTTGTGGCGCAAGGACTTACGTCAATTTTGTCGGAAACTGATTCTATTGCAGAATTGCTGCAACTATTTTCGTGGCTAGAGGGTTGGGAGCAGTTTACCTGATTTAACATCAAGTCATTTCCACTAGAATCAGTATTCTGGCGCGCGCAAAAGCGCGCCACTTGAGTAGCCCTCTCGAAGTGTTCCTCGGTCACTTGGCGGTAGTGTGCCAGGGCAATTCGCTCGGAGTGACCCAACCAGGCAGCGGCAACATGGCTGGGGTATTCCTCAACCAATTCTGTGGCCCTTGAGGCTCGCATATTAACAAAGGGTTTGGGGAAGGGGGCAACCCCGGCCTTCTGGCAAATCCTCACAAACCAAGGTAGGAAGTTACTTTGCCCACCCCTAGGCTGTACAACAACATACTTGGCACCTTCTGGGGCCAGCTCGAATTGTTTCTCCAAGGCCAAACGAAGCTCTGGAAATAATGGAGTAACCCGCCAACGTTCTCCCGTTGCTCAGGCTGTCTTGATGCAAGGAACAATCATCCGGTTTCTGTCCCAAAGGATGTGTGACCATTCCAAAGCCATGACCTCTGAAGGAACCCTAAGGCCCCCGATCCTAGCCAACGTGAGAACAGTGACCCAATTGTGGTTTGGGCAAGCGTCCAGTAATTTTTGAAAGGTTTGCCGGTCTACAAAGTAGTCTCTCTCCCGGTTAGGTTTGGTTGTGGTGGGTATCCCTTCAAAAGGATTGCTGCGGATCAACTTCGCCTTAACCGCGGCCCCAAAGAGTTGCCTTGCCCAGCCTACTCTACGGCGGATTGTGTTCAAAGCCCTGCCCAGCTCGGGCCATTGGGAAAATGCCACAGCGTCTGCCTCTCCTACTTGATCAAGTCTTCGGTCACGGCCGAAGAATGTAACAAGCATGGAAGCTACCTCCCCAAGCCTATCCTTGGTCCGCCATGCCAGGTCTTTTCTCGTCTCAATGTACTTCTTGCACCACCCCCCGATGGTGGGGACTTCTTGACAATCTTCGATCAACCCCACCTTGGCCAGTTTCTTTTTCAGCTCCGGGGAGATACTACTGACCCATGCTAGGGTATCCGGTGGGGTAGCGCTACCGAACACCTTGGCCCTTCGTAACGCTTCAACATGCTGGGCCACCCTCTCCGCCTCACGCCTACCTACGGCCCCAAGCCGGATGGACTTCCTCACCCCCTCGGGGCCGACGAAAATTACCCGCTTCCCACCGCCTCGGTCATTACTCACACTCGCCATTTTCAACCTCCTTTGGCCTCTTGTCGATTTTTCGATTTTTCCGCGCCGACATGCCGACATGCCGACATGCCGACAACCCCCAGCAGGATTTATGAATCTTTTGGCACTATGTTGCAGTTAGCTGATTCATTTTCACCCGTCTGCACCCCCTGTCGGCGCGTGTCGGCGCGTGTCGGCGCTGAGTAGGCGGAACCGCTTGGGCTGGCCGGTCGTTTCACCGCCTTCCCAGGCACCGCGTTTCTCGACCACCAGGGCGTTCAATGCCGTTTCGGCCGCTTCGGCGGTTCGATACCGCCGGAGCGCGCGTTGAACATCCCGGATGGTTGTAACGCCACCCTGTCGCTCGATCCACCTGGCCAGGCGGTCCAACTGGTCGTCCGCGCCGGTCGCCAGTAGAGTCTCGTACACTCGCCGGGTCTCGGACTTGAACCACGCGGTCGAGCTGACCGCCCGCTGCATGGTGTCCGCGGGTATCGGGCTGGTCCCCGTTTCCCCGCGCCACGCTGATTCGACGCTGTGTAGGATCAGGGCAAGCCGTGCGGGTAGCTCCTCGGCTTTCGACCATGCGGCCGCCAGGTCGCCGGTCAGCTCAACCTGCTCGGCCGCGTGACGGTCGAAGTGCTCAAGCCACACTGCTTTGGCCTCGGGCGTCAGCCGGACAATTTCCGGCGTCGGTTCGACCCCATCGGCGCGAAATTGAAAACCGTATAAACGTCGAAACAGTTCAGCGATGGAATCGATCAGCCGCTGGTCAACCCCCTGCTCGTTCCACCGCTTCGGCCGTCTCGGAGGGGCGACCAGCAACAGCCGGGCCAGCAAGCCACTCTCGCGGTACTCGGCCGTCATGACCCGGCGGAGGATTCCAGGTTGGACGCCGCCGGTAACGCAGACGCAAGCCGCGGGAACGTAGGTCACGCCGCTTGTTTTTCTGTCCACGGTCAGTGGGAGGGCGTTGTAGGTCGATAACCACCCCGGCAAGTCCCCGCCGCGGGTCTTTGCGTAGCGGTCCAATGACCCCAGCCAACCCGCCAGCTCATCGCGGGCGAGCAACACCCCACGGGGGTTCCCCTGTAACGCATGCGCCGCAGCTTCGAGTGTCGTATCGGAAACCACCAGCCGGGGGGGAATTGGTTTCTGTGGCTTTTTTGGTGGTGGTCCGGCGTCGCCCTTGTGCCGCCGCCATTTCCCTTGGTCGCGTTCGTAGTGTTGGACGTCGTTTTCGTATAGCTCCATCGCCTTTTCATAGGCCGTCCACACTCGAGCTTGATGGTGGCGAACTCCGACCAGGCCCGCTTCGAGAGCTGGGCTTTTCCCGCTTCCCGATTCGCCGACCAGGGCCGTCCACAAAATCGGTGGCACCCGCCACCCCGGCTTCAGCTCCAGCCGCCGCGTCGCGCCGACCGCTGCACCGCAGGCGGTCAGCAAGGGGACTGCAACATAAGCCGGGTCTACTCCGATGCCCTTCGCGGCCAATTCGGCGTACTCGCGCAGCGGGTCCGGGAGCAACTCGACCGGGAACGGCTTGTACGGTTCCTCCTCGGCAGTTTCGCCCCCAAAATCGCCCAGCCCGATCGCTGGCGCATAGCGGGTCACCGATTCAGCAATTCGGCGAACCTCCTCGTCAGGTAACGGCGGGCGGCAGCGGCGCTCGTTGATAACCAGCAGGGCCGCCGCGATTTCCCCGGCCGTCAACCCGCGTCGTCGCATTGAACCGGCGAAGGAAGCCAACGCCGTGTTTCGCCGCCCTTCAGGAATGACCCCCTCGGCCATTGGGCTGGGGGCCTCATGCTTGCCGTTTCGCCCGGTCTTGCCCAGCCGCTCAGCCACCCTGTCAATGGCATCGATCAGCCAGTCGGGGGGCAAAGGCAGCCGCTCCGGCGGGCCGATTTCACCGTCGAGAAGTTCATATTCGCCCTGCTCCCCAACCGATGGCGGAGCGATGATGAACGACCCCGGGCCGGTCCTCAGATCAACGTTGTCCGCCAGCTCACCGACCCACGGCCGCCAGGTCTTCTGCCCCGGAAGTTTAAACCACAGGTGGCGGCCCCCGCGCGGGGTTCGCCCCACCGCCCCGGCCGACATGAACAGCTCCTCTCGCTGGTCCGGCTCGTGGGGCCACGGGT
>JAOAAM010000250.1 GCA_026418875.1 Gemmataceae bacterium
TCCCGCTGGCACCGTTGCATCACCCGCCCAGCCTGGAGGCCTTGGATGCCTCGGCGGCTGCTTGGCCGGACATCCCGCAGGTGATCGTGTTCGACACCGCGTTTCATGCGACCCTCTCGGAGGAAGCGCGGACGTATGCCATCCCAGCTCGATGGCGCGAAGAATTCGGTGTCCGACGATACGGGTTTCACGGCTTGAGTTACGCCTACTGTGCTCGACGAGCGCACCAGATGCTGGGAGCGACCGATGCCCGGAAGCTGATCGTCTGCCACTTGGGTCAAGGTTGTTCGGCAGCGGCGATCGTCGGCGAGAGGTGTGTCGAGACCACCATGGGATTCACTCCCTTGGAAGGGTTGGTGATGGCGACGCGCAGCGGTTCGCTGGATCCCGGGGTTCTGCTGCATTTGCAACGCCAACACGGCTTGCAACCGGCAGAGATCGAGCATGCCCTGAATTTTCAATCGGGCTTGCTTGGATTGTCCGGGGTTTCGGGCGACATGCGGCAGGTTCGGGCTGCGGCGGACGGAGGTCACGAGGCGGCCCGGCTAGCCCTCCGCGTGTACACCCGTCGCATCCGACTCACCATCGGAGCTTTGGCCGCGGCCATGGGTGGTTGCGATGCCCTCGTGTTCACCGGCGGCGTCGGAGAAAACGACCCTCGAACTCGGGCCGAGGTTTGCGAAGGATTGTCGTTCCTCGGCGTGGACTTGGACGATGTGCGAAACGCCTCTTGCACGCCGGATACGGACGTCGCCCGCTCCTCGTCGTCGGCCCGGGTGCTCGTCATCGCGGCACGGGAAGATCTGACGATGCTTTCGGAGGTCCGACGGTTACTCGGTCGATCTTCCGACTCCGCTATGCCATGATGTCACGGATGGGTTGGCCTTTCGCAATGGGGAAGGGGCGGTTCAACGCATCGCGGATTTCGGTCTGCGGGTCGATGCCCAATAGCTCGAAGACGGTGGCAGCGAGGTCATCCGGGGTCACTGGATCGCGGACCGGATAGGCACCGATTTTGTCGGAGGCACCGTGGACATAGCCCGCTTTGACGCCGCCCCCGGCCAGCACCGCCGGGTAGCATTGCGGCCAATGATCGCGTCCGGCCAGCTTGTTTATCCGCGGTGTCCGACCGAATTCTCCCATCCACAACACCAGCGTGCTCGACAATAGCCCCCGCTGGTGCAAGTCGTCGATGAGCGTCGGTAACGTCTGATCGGTCATCGGCATCAACCAATTTTTCAGGAAGGGGTTCATCGGTTGTCCACCGAAACCGTGGGTGTCCCAACCTTGCTTATCGCCGCCGATGAACTCTGAGAAATAAACGTTGACGAAGCGAACCCCGGCCTCCACGAGCCGTCGGGCCAGCAGGCAGGCTTGGCCATAGGTGGTCCGGCCGTAACGCTCACGGATCGCGGTTGGCTCGGCCGAGAGTTCGAAGGCTTTTCGCACTTTGGGCGAGGTCAGGAGCGTTAGCGCTCGTTCTTGCGCTTGATCGAGGCCGCGAGCCAAGGCCGAACGTTCGAGCAACCTTGCCTGCCCGTCGATGAGCTTCATCATCTCTTGCCGCTGGTGCAGTCGATCGAGGGAAATGTCCGCCGGCAGCGTCAGCTCGGGCAGCCCAAAGTTGGGCGAATTGGGATCCTGACCGATGAACAGCGGATTGTGGACCTGGCCCAAGAAACTCGCATGTTGCCCGGGCGTGATCGACCCGTCGCGGAGTACATGGGGGAATGAGACGAACGAAGGCAGGCCGGGTTCGACTGGGGCAAACTTGTCCACCACGCTGCCATAAGCCGGGAAAAGATCCAGCGAGTCGCGCAAGCGGATGTCATCCGTCGGCGGAGCGTGCCCCGTCAGGGCATAGTAACCGGCCGAATTGTGATTCTTCATCGAGTGATTCAACGTGCGGACGATGCAGAGTCGATCCATGACTTGAGCCGTCCGAGGCAGCAGTTCGGTCAGATAAACACCGGGCAGACGGGTCGGGATCGGCTTGAAGATATTCCGCACTTCCTCCGGTGCGTCGGGCTTGGCGTCGAACGATTCATGCTGCGCCGGACCTCCCCATTGAAACAAGAAAATTACCGAGCGAGCCTTGGCCCGCGGCGAAGCTCGTTCGCTGGCTCGAGAAACACCGGACAGCGACCAGCCCAGCAGACCGGCGGCCCCGACCCGCAGCAACGTTCGTCGATCGAGGTCGCGGCCCCCTAGGTGTCCGTTCGTGTTCATGCGATTGCCTCCGCGGGTGGTTCCGACGGCTGCCTGCCGGGTGCCCGCCGGGTGGGTCATCGACGCAGCAGAAACTCCTTGGTGTTCAGCAATGCCCAGGCCAGGTCCTCCAATGCCGACCGACGATCCTCCGCCGAGCGCAGGTGCGATTCCGCGGCGACTCGCTCGGGGGGCGAGGGAAGGCGTGATAGCGTCGCCAGCCAAAGCTCTTCGATGATCGTGGGAACATCAGAATGCCGGGCCAACAAACGGGTCAAGCGATTTTCGGGGGCACGGAGCAAGCGATTGACGACCTCGCCGTTCAGCATCTGCAACGCTTGCGGGATGCTGATGTCGTCCCGGCGTTCGCATTCGCAAGTGAGTAGCCGCTGCGGCTTGCCGAAAGTCCGCATGAATCGCTCCGTGGTGGAGATGCGGTTTCCCGAGGGATCCGCAGTCACACCCGGAAGTTCGATGGCCCGGCGACCCAGCGGTTGCCCTGCATGCTTCACCGGGACATCCAGGGCTTGGGCGATGGCATCCAGGACCACCTCGGCTGGCAGGCGGCGGGGCAGGGCACGCGAGAAATTCATCTCATCGTCGGCGTTGGTGTCGTTCGGCTCGTCACCGAGTTGATAGGCGGACGACGTCACGATCCGCCGGACGAGCGAGCGCAGGTCAAAACCCGAGGCGACAAAATCGGCGGCCAACTCATCCAGCAACGCGGGGTGCGATGGCGGATTGGTCACGCGGAAGTCATCCACGGGATCGACGAGTCCCCGGCCCATCAGGCGGGCCCACACTCGATTCGCTTGGACTCGGGCAAAATACGGATTGTCCGCGGAAGTCACCCAATCGGCCCAGACCGCGAGTCGGTCCTCATTCGCGTTCGCCGACCGTGCTGATCCAGGCAACCGTGGCGGCACCTGCTGATTCGTCCGCGGATCTCGGACCTCGCCGACCCGATCCTGCCAGACGATTTGCTCGCCGACAAACTCGTGCTTGTCCAGGTTGTCGCCGCGGCGATTTTCGACAATGTGGTACTGGACTCGAGCGAAAAAGGCGGCCAGCCCGTAGTAGTCGTCCATCGTCCAGCGATCGAAGGGGTGATTGTGGCAGCGGGCACATTGCAGTCGCACGCCGAGGAAGACTTGGGCAGCGGCTTCGGCCCGGCTGGCCGGGTCGCGCAAAGCTCGGTAATAATTCGCCGGCCCATGTTCGTAGGTACTGCCCCGGCCCAGCAGCAACTCGCGGACCATCTCGTTCAATGGCCGACCCGCCGCAATTTGCCGCCGCAGCCAATCGTGAAAAACAGCCACCCCCTTGCGATCCAGCGATTTTTCCTCGACACGAAGCAGATCGGCCCACCACAGCGCCCAGTACGAGGCGAACTCCGGTCGTCGCAGCAAGTCATCGATCCACCGCTCCCGCTTGTCCGCGCGGGGATCGGCCAGGAAACGCCGCACCTCCTCGGACGTCGGCAGGGTCCCGATCACGTCGAGATAGACAC
>JAOAAM010000276.1 GCA_026418875.1 Gemmataceae bacterium
CACGACGTTGCTGCCGACGCAACTCCGCCGTGAACGCAGGACGTGCCAAGCTCATCGCCCCCAAAGTCCCCACTGCCGTCCCAAGAAACGCCCGGCGCGAGATCTGATGCTCCGGCGATCGACATGCGTAGCTCGGTCCCATGACGCCCTCTCCTGGAAACTGAACGAAAATTCGACGGTTCGCCCTGTCGCTGCCAACCCACGTCGGGGCCGGGTCGCTCCAAGGCTCAGTGGTTGAAGCGAAACTCCGAGGAAGTCAACAACGCCCAAGCCAACTCCTGCAAGGCGATCTCTCGGTCATTCCGCCCCTTCAGGTAGTCCTCGACTGCTTGAATCTCCTCGGTCGTGGGGCGACGGGTGAGCACGCTGAGGAACAGTTCATCGGCAATTGCCGACACGCTCTCCATTTTGTGGAGCCGGTCGGTGAGGGAACCTGGTCGGGGCGTCAACCAATCCCGCAACAGGAACCCGTTCGACAGAGACAACACCTGATCGAGGGAGGCCCGGAACACCGCGTCGCTCTCGCCCGGCGCTGCCGAGAAGGTCGGCAGAAAATACCGCCGAACGTTGTCCATTTGACGCTCCGGCTCCGGGCAACCAGTCGCGGCCAGCAGTGATCGCGCCAGCGTCTCCGAGTCCAGGGGACGGATCGCCGCGACGATGAACCGCTCCGGCTCTCGCTCCCCTTCCCACTTGCTAGAACGCTGATACGTCTCGCTTCGCGCGATCTCCCCGAGGATCGAGCGCAGGTCGAACTTCCGAGCCACGACCTCTTCGGTCAGGCGATCCAGCACGAACGGATGGGACGGTGGATTTCCTGGGTGGTCGAACTCGACGGGATGGACCAACCCTCGGCCGAGCATCCTCGCCCAGAGGCGATTCGCCAAAGTCCGAGCGAATTGCCGACTCTGAGTCACCGACGAAGCCAACCAGCTTCTCCGGCTCCACACCGGCACTGGCCGCACCCCCTTGGCCGGGGAGACACGATATTCTTGACCTTTCTCCAGCGTCGGCTCGACGATCGGCTCCGCGCCCGGGACATGCGGCAAGGCCGTCTTGACGGTTTTCGACGGATCGAACACCGAAACGTAAGTTGCATCACCCTCCGCTTTCTCGCCCAACGCCACGGGCTTCCACTCCGTTGAAAACTCGGTCCGATTAAGGAAAGCGAAAAGCCCGTAGTAATGTTCCATGCGGTAGCTGTGAACCAGCGGGTGGTCGTGACACTGGCAGCACGCCAGGTTCATGCCCAAGAACACCCTCCCGATGTCGCGCGTCCACAGGTGCAAATCGCCCTCGCGGTCCAGGAAAAACTTCGCTGGCGCTCGCAGCGTGGGGTGAGTGCCATCGGCGGATAAAATCTCCGTGACGAGCACGTCGTAGGGCTTATTTGCCGCCAACGAGTCAACGAGGTATTTCCGCCACTCCGCTTGCGGGATGTGCTTCTCGGGGCGACGATCCATGAACAGGTCGTCGAGCACGCTGGCCCAATGCTCCGCGAACGACCGGCTTTGCAGCAGCCGCTCGATCAAATCCGCACGCTTGCCGGGGCTGGGATCGTCGAGAAATGTTCGAGCTTCACTTGCCGTCGGGATGGTGCCGGCCAAATCGAGGTAAATCCGTCGCAGGAACTCCGCATCGTCGGATCGCGGAGCGGGTGGGACAGCCCCCTTCGATTGGTTTGCCAAGATCAACCGATCGATGGCACGGTGCAACGGCTCATGTTGGGCGGACAGCAAAGGCAAAATCACGAACCAAAATAGTCCGGTGAACTGGGGCATGTCCTGTCTCTTATACACATCT
>JAOAAM010000354.1 GCA_026418875.1 Gemmataceae bacterium
ATAAGAGACAGCGCCAAGGGAAGGACCCTGAACCCGTACACCTACGAGGACTACATTCAAACGGATGCTGCGGTGAACCCCGGGAACAGCGGCGGGCCGCTGGTCGACCTCGACGGCAGGTTGATCGGCGTGATGACGGCCATCAAGAGCCGCAGCGGCGGTTTCCAAGGCGTTGGTTTGGCAGTGTCGAGTAATTTAGCTCGAAAAATTGCGGAAGAGCTTCGGGAGAAGGGGCAGGTTCGCCGTGGCTACTTGGGCCTGCTGGTGGAGGATTTGGACCCCGATGAGCGCGAGCGCTTGGGCACAGCCGGCGTCACGGTGGCGGACGTGGTCGCTGGCTCGCCCGCCGAGCAAGCTGCCCTTCAACGGGGTGACGTGATTGTTCAAGTTGCCGGCCATGCCATCGCTACCGCCGGGGATTTGCAGAAGCTCGTCTCGTTCACTCAGCCGGGCACGCGTATCTCGCTGGAAGTCATTCGCGACGGCCGAAAATTGTCGGTCCCGGTCACGCTCTCCGAATTGCCGAGCGAGGTTCGACTCCCAGGAAAGCAGCCCTGACCAGTCGGCCAGCGTCCATCACGGGTGGGGCGAACGTCGAACCGACCGTAGGTAGGCGGCCTCGACGAGACGAAGTTTGTCGGGCCAGCGAAACTCTGCCAGCCTTGCCCGTCCTTCATCACCCATTCGGCGACGCTTGTTTTGATCTCGGGCCAATCCATGAATCGCTTCCGACAGTTCAGCCACGGAGCCACATGGCACGATGATTCCGTCAACCTCATGCCGGACGATCTCGCCGGGGCCGCCGGCGCGGTAGACGACATTGGCCAGGCCGTTGGCCCAGGCCTCCAGCAAAACCAGCCCAAATGAATCCGACCGGCTTGGCAGAATGAAAATGTCGATGGCTGCGAAGAAATCTCGCCTTAGGTCGTCCGAGACATCCTCCAGGCGGAAAACTCGGTGCCTGTACGGGAAATGTGACCAGAACTTTAGGAAGTTCGGCATTTGAGGGCCGGCGAGAGCCACGTACAAGTTTCGCTCCCCGGACGACCACAAACGAGACGCGGCCCGCAGCAAGTCGCAGGTGCCTTTCTCTTCGCTGAGATTTGCCAAATGGCCGACGATCACATCGGCGTCTCCGACGCCCCAAGCTGACCGAAGTCGGTCCCGTTTGCCGCCGGTTACTTCCGTTGGGTCCACGCCCATGCCCTGGAGAATGATTCGTTCAGAAGCGACACCGGCGCGTTCGATTTGCTCGGCCTCGGCTTGAGTCTGGGCGAAGACGAGATCGGCCTGTCGGAGCAACCATTGGAACGACGGCGAGAGATACCGACGGCGCGTCGGGTCATCCGGGTCGTCGAGGTTTCCGAGGTGCAAAAAAGGGGTGAGGGCGAACGCGGCTCGGCTCCGACGTGCCAGATCCAGTGCGCAAAGGATCGGCCAAGCATAGGGAAATGCCGTGGCGTGGACGACATCGTAGGCATCGGCGGAGGCCCGGACCGCACGCCGCATCGACCAACTCATTGGATTGCACGGCAGAGTCATCAGCCGCCACTTCGGCCCGAGCGGCAGCATCGACGCTAGCTTCAAAATGTAACGGCGGCAGGGCCAGCGGGCGCAGGCGAATCGCCGCACTCGCACTCCGTGATCGTCCTCCCAACCTTCGGCCGTCGTCCGGCCGGTGGGCGACCATAACGCCGTGAGATCAACCGCATTGGTCGTCCACACATCGACGGAATGCTGTTGCGCGGCCAAATGGCGACTGAGCCGCTGGAAATAAATCTCGCTCCCGCCAAGCGCTGGGGGGTAACGCTGGACGAAATGCGCCAGACGCAGCCGCATGCTGGCCCACCGACCGAAAGGAGCGCCTTAGGAATAACAAACCCGGGCGAGATCCACATCTCACCCGGGTCCGCATTGCGAAGTTGGCTTCATCAGTTCGCGGCAGCCGTGGCAGGCTCAGGCGGCGGTGCCGACACGCTCGCCTCGAAGGCGAGTTTCTTCTCCCCGTCCACCTCCTCCACGCGAACCGTCAGCGTGTCCTTGCCCGTGAATTCTCCGCGCAACAGCTGCTCGCTGAGCGGGTCCTCCAGCAGGTGCTCGATCGCGCGACGTAGGGGCCGGGCACCAAATTCCAGGCTCGTGCCCTTCTCGATGAGAAGATCTTTCGCTTCGTCGGTCATCACTAGCGTGAGGTTCTTGTCCTTGAGCCGCTTCGAGACCTTCGCCAGTTCGATGTCGATGATGTTCCGCAGGTCTGCCTGAGTCAACGCGCGGAAAACAATGATGTCGTCCACACGATTCAAGAACTCGGGGCGGAAGTTCCGCTCCATCTCCTGCTTGAGCATCTGCTTCATCTTCTCGTAACTGGTGTGCTCGTCCTTCTTGGAGAACCCGAGCATTTCTCGGCCGGTGATCTGTTCCGCGCCGATGTTAGTCGTCATGATGAGGATCGTATTCTTGAAGTCGATCGTTCGGCCGACATTGTCGGTCAAACGGCCCTCTTCCATGATCTGGAGCAGCATGTTCCAGACGTCCGGATGGGCTTTCTCGATCTCATCCAGCAAGACGACGCTGTAGGGCTTGCGGCGGATCTTCTCCGTCAGTTGCCCGCCTTCTTCGTAACCGACGTAGCCCGGCGGAGCACCAATCAGCCGGCTGACGTTGTGCTTCTCCATGTACTCGGACATGTCGAGTTGCACGAGGTTGTTCTCGTCGCCGAACATGAACTTGGCGAGCGTCTTCGCCAGGAGCGTCTTGCCCACACCCGTCGGACCGGCGAAGATGAAGCTGCCGATCGGCCGCTTCGGATCCTTTAACCCAGCTCGGCTCTTCCGCACGGCTCGGGCAATCGCGCTGATCGCCTCGTGCTGGCTGACCACGGTCTTGTGCAGTTCCTCCTCCATGCGCAACAGCCGCAGCGTCTCATCCTCGCCGAGCTTCTTTAGCGGCACGCCGGTCATCTTGCTGACCACTTCGGCGATCACCTCCTCGTCGACGACGCCGTCGGTCTCCTTGGCCTTTTCGCGCCATTCGCGGGTGATTTGCTCCTTCTTTTTCTTGAGCTTGTCGGCCTGATCGCGGAGGTGGGCCGCCTTCTCGAAATCCTGTTCCGAGACGGCGTCCTCCTTCTCCTTGTTCAGTTTCTCGATTTGCTCATCGAGTTCTTTCAAGTCCGGCGGTCGCGTCATCGCTTTCAGCCGCAAGCGAGCACCGGCTTCGTCGATCACGTCGATGGCCTTGTCGGGCAGGCAGCGGCCAGAAATGTAGCGGTCGGACTGTTCGACGGCAGCCACCAAGGCGGCATCGGTGATGTGGACTCGGTGGTGCGCCTCGTAACGATCGCGCAATCCCTTGAGGATGGCGACCGTCTCTTCCTTGCTGGGCGGATTGACGATAATCTCTTGGAAAGGCCGGGCCAAAGCCGCGTCCTTCTCGATGTACTTGCGATACTCATCGAGCGTGGTCGCCCCGATGCACTGGATTTCGCCACGGGCCAATGCGGGTTTCAACACGTTGCTGGCGTCGATCGCGCCTTCCGCTCCGCCCGCCCCGACCAGCGTGTGCAATTCGTCGATGAACAGGATCGTGTTCTTCGCGCGCCGGACCTCGTTCATGACGGCCTTGATTCGCTCTTCGAATTGGCCGCGGTACTTCGTGCCGGCAACCATCATCGCCAAGTCCAACACGACGATCCGCCGATCGCGGAGCAGCTCGGGCACGTTGTTGTCCACGATGGCCTGAGCGAGGCCCTCCACGATCGCGGTCTTACCGACGCCCGCTTCGCCCAAGAGGACGGGGTTGTTTTTCTGCCGGCGACTCAGGATCTGGATGACCCGCTCGATCTCGTTGGTCCGTCCGATGACGGGGTCGAGCTTGCCTTGGCGGGCCAGTTCCGTGAGATCGCGGCCGAAGCTGTCGAGTGCCGGCGTTTTGCTCTTGCTCTTGCCCGCTGCCCGCTCACCCCGATCGCGGTCGCCTTCGCTTCCCGTTTCCATGTTGTGCCCCAGCAGATTCAGGACCTCTTCCCGGACATCTTCCAGCTTCAGTCCCAGGTTCATCAGGACTTGGGCTGCCACCCCCTCCTGTTCACGGAGCAGGCCGAGCAGGAGGTGTTCCGTTCCGACATAATTGTGGTTGAGGTTTCGTGCTTCTTCGATGGAGTATTCGATGACTTTTTTCGCCCGAGGCGTGTGGGGCAATTTGCCCATCGACACCATCTCGCCGGAGCCGGGCTGAACGATTTTCTCCACCTCGGTGCGGATTTTTCGCAGGTCGATGTCGAGATTCTTCAGCACGTTCGCGGCGACGCCCGACCCCTCTTTCACCAACCCCAACAAGATGTGTTCGGTCCCGACGTAGTCGTGGTTGAATCGCTGGGCCTCTTGATTGGCCAACTGCATGACTTTTCGGGCACGATCTGTAAAACGTTCATACATGCCTGCCGTCTCCTGGGTCGCCGCGGCTCGCCGAGGCGCCTCGATTTTCATCCTCGATCGCCGGCGTCTTCCCGGTCTCGGCTCCAATGCATCATCGCTACCTCCAGGCTCCTTACCACTATCTTAGGAGATTCTGTCCAGACGATGCGCGCCGGTTTTCGGTTCCGGTGGCGCGGCTTGCACGCGGGACCGTCTCGTAAGGGAAGATGCGGGCCGTGGCCCGAGAGATTCTAAGTTCCGTGCCGGAAAAATCAAGGGATCGGCCCGCCAGCGAACTCAGGCACCGATTCCGAACCGTCGGCCCGACTCGCCCGACCGTCACGACGGGCCGAACGTCGGCTCGGGAGCCCTCGTCGGACGGCCCATCTCCTGCTCCGGCGGAGGCGTCCCACCCCGCTCCAAGTACAGCCGATAGGTCTGGGCCATCAGGTGATAATTCGCGAACATTAGCCAACTGGTTACCGGGTACACCCCCACGCAACACAACGCCAAACCGGCCAAGCTCAAAACCCATCCGGCGACGACGAGGAACAGAATCGCCCCAAGCGTCTCCCGCCAGACCTTTCCCAGGTACTCCCGGACGAAGCTGAGCATCCCGGAAATGTCCAGCCCTCGCCGAATCCCCTCGAAGATTGTGACAGCCCAGAGCACCATACCCAAAACGATCGACAAGATGAGACCAAGTGGCAGCAGAACAAGCAACGCGAAAACCGTGACTCTGCCCTCATCCAACGCAGCGACAAGGGCCGTGCCAAAGCCGAGGATGAACGCCATCGGCAGGCCGATGAAGACTTGAACGAGCAATTGGACGAGAAACACCCAAATCCCGCGTGTGAGATAGGGCACAAAGCGGTTGAAGTCGAAGTCCGGGTAGCCGGACGGCTCAGGCTTGCTCCGGGCGCTGTCGAAGACTTCCAACAGATAGCCGATCAAGACAATCGGCCCGACGACGGGGATAATCAGGCACAGAGTCATCAACAGAAGATTTGTTAACCAGTTCGGCGTCCCAAACAGGAATCGCAGCGAGTCCAGATACCGCATACCTCACCCCCTGTCTCTTATACACATC
>JAOAAM010000371.1 GCA_026418875.1 Gemmataceae bacterium
GCCGTCACCTGGGGCGGGATTATGTCGATTTTGGTCAACACGAGGGTCAACGGGCCGGGCCAGAATGCCTTGGCCAGGGCTTCCGCCGACTCGGGCCATTCCCGGACCAATTGTCGGGCTTGTGCCGGTTCCGCGACATGGACAATCAGCGGGTTGTTGGCTGGGCGGCCTTTGAGGGCGAAAATTTTCTGCACGGCGATGGGATCGAGAGCGTTCGCGCCCAGCCCATAAACGGTTTCGGTCGGGAAAACCACGAGTTCGCCGCGACGGAGGCAAGCCGCCGCCGCGCGAATCCATTCTTCATTTTTGACAGTATCCGCTATTTTGTGCAATACTTGCGGCATCCCGACTGAATCGCCCAAAATGACTCGAACAACCTTGGCCCTGCGGTTACAATACAACAACCGCGAGGCGGACGGGGGCCGTTCGGGCGACTCAGACAGATGACGACGTCTTAGTTTCGTGGCATCCATGAGACGCCCCGGTTCTCACCGGTCCGAAGCCGCCAACGAGGAGGCCTGCTTGTCGCCATCCGAGGACCCGGGAATGACGACTGAAGTCGCCCGCGTGCCCGAGCCAACCCCGGAGCAACGGCGAATCGCCGCCGAGCGCTTCGAGCGCGCCAATCAAGTCATCGCCACGGGGAATTACGATTACGGCATCCAGCTGCTCCTCACCTGTTGCAAACTCGATCCCGGCAACCTGATCTATCGGCAAGCCCTGCGACGCACTCAAAGGGCGAAATTCAACAACAACCTTCGCGGCAGCCGATTTGCTTTCCTCAGCAACTCCGCCGCCAAGGCCCGATTGAAAGCAGCCAAACACAGCGGCGATTATCTCAAGGTCCTCGAACAGGGCGAAGAAATCCTGGCCCGCAACCCTTGGGACTTGGGCGCTCAGATGGACATGGCCGAGGCCGCCCTTCAACTCGGCTGGCTCGACATGGCCATTTGGCTGCTTGAACAAGCCCGGCAGCGCGACGGCCAGAATCCGGACCTGAACCGCTTCCTGGCCCGTTTGTACGAGCAACGCGGCAATTTCTCCCAGGCCATCGCCCTGTGGGAACTGGTCAAGAAAGCCGACCCGACCGACGAAGAAGCCCAACGCAAGGGGAAGGATTTGGCCGCCAGCGAGACGATTTCGCGTGGCCGGTATGAGGAATCCGCCTTGCGCCGGCGTGTTCACGATCTCGAATCACAGGACACCGCCCCGCCCGAGGGAGTCGAAGAAGGCACGGAGTTGGCACCGGTGGACCGGGTTGCCCGAGAGTCGGCCCCGCTCCTGGCCAAGATCGCCGCCACCCCCAACGACCCCCTGCCTTATCTGCAACTTGCCGCCGTCTACAGTCGTGCCGGGCGGTACGACGAGGCACGGGACGTGCTAACCAGCGGCTTAGGCCCCACTGGCCAGCATTTCCAGATCCGCATCGAATTGATGGAGTTGGACCTGGAGCCATTCCGCCGCAACCTCGCCATCGCCGAAGAACGCCTGGAGGACTTAGCCGCCGCGCGCGATCCGTCGGCAGAGATGACGCCGCAAGAGGAAGAACTCCGCCGCATCCGCCTGCGTCTGCTGAAAGAGATCAACGCTCGGGAATTGGAAATTTACCGCATCAAGGCGGACCGCTTCCCCACCGACATGAGCCATCGGGTCGAGTTGGGGCTGCGCCTGCTGCGGGCCGGCCAACTCGACGAAGCCATCACCGAGCTTCAGCAAGCTCGCAAAGACCCGCGCACGCAATGGCGGGCCTTGATGTACCTCGGCTTCGCTTTCAAATCGAGGAACAACTGGCGGTTGGCCCAACGCAACTTCAAGGAATCGCTGGAGCACATCCCGGAGACGGAAGAGGGGCAACGCAAGGAAGTCATGTTCCAACTGGCCCAAGGCCACGCCGAGCACAACGAGTTCGCCGAAGCCATCGACATCGGCACGGAACTGGCCAATCTCGATTTCAACTACCGCGACATTGGCCGGCTGCTCGATGAATGGCAAAAACGCCTCGACGAAAGCAAGTCCTCCTGAAATCGGTCTGGCTTGAATCGGCCGTTTGTGGCAAGATTCTCCGCCATGAGGTGGATGCCGACCACGACTCGACATCTGACGACCGTTCCGCCAACCGGTCTGGCCGCGGGTCGATTTCGCTGCAAGTTTCTCGGCCGGATCGCCGGGGCAACTGTCGCCGGGGGCCTCCTACTGGCTTTGGGGGCGTTCGCCGGTCCGCCGCTATTCCAAGATCATTTGCGGACCGTCCTGCCGGAGCGGGTTTATCGCTCGGCCCAAATGAGTCCCGAGCGACTGGCCAAGATCATCGACCGATTTTCCATCCGCACGGTGGTGAACCTTCGGGGGCCTTGCCCGGATTTCGAGTGGTATCGCAACGAGTGCCAGGTCACCGCCGACGCCGGCATCTCGCAGGAGGACGTCACGTTGTCGGCCGTCCGGTTGCCCCCGCCCAGCGAACTCCGTCGCCTGATCGAAATCCTGGACCGAGCCGACCCACCGTTGCTGATCCATTGCCGACAAGGCGTCGATCGCACCGGCTTGGCCAGCGCCATCGTCACGCTGCTCCAACCTGGCAGCACACTCGAAGCGGCCGAGCGACAACTCTCCTGGGTTCTCGGCTACGTCGCTTACAACGGCACCGAGGCCATGCGCGACTTTCTCCGCTTGTACCGTCGGTGGCTGGAAGGCATGGACCGAGTGCATACACCCGAGTTGTTTCGCCACTGGGCGACGGTTGAGTATTGCCCCGGGTTGAGACGCGGTGAACTGGAGTGCCTCGCGACCATCCCCCCTGTCTCTTATACACATC
>JAOAAM010000435.1 GCA_026418875.1 Gemmataceae bacterium
GTCAGATCCTCGCCTCGGATTGGCGTGGCGACATTGGGCAGTACACGAAGGAAATACTGCTCGATGCCCGGAGCAAGGATCGGTCGGACATGGTTCGCGGTGGCTTCCCGAATCGGGGCACTGCGACGGATCTGTTCCCGGAAGCTCAAGTCTTCCGCCCGAATCGCCTGCAACGGATTCGTGGTGGGCGAGGCGGCCGGTGACCATCGTTTTCTCTTTTCTTCCATCAACTCGGCGATCTGTTCGCGGGTCATGGGACCACGAAGGAAGGACAACGCCCAGCGAGTCTGAAACAGGACGGGCTTGGGGCGGTGAACGTCGTGCAGCAGGAACACTCGGTTGCCGAGGGCCGAGATGACATTGTCGAGGTAAGCGCGATCGCTGAGGGTACCTCGTTCGGCGGCGACCCCCTCCAGACCGGCGATGAGGCGAGCCTTGTCACGTTCCGTCTGCAACTTGCCGACCATCCAGGTCCCGGCGTTGGAGAGAGCTTTGTAGTCCAGATCGACCGGGTTTTGCGTGGCCAGCAGCATCCCGACACCAAAGGCCCGTGCCTGTTTCAGCAGCGTCATCAACGGCATTTTCGTGGGCGGATTGGCGGGATGGGGCGGCAGATAGCCGAAAACTTCGTCCAGGTACACGATGGTCCGCAAGCTGGACGAACCGGGCTGCTTCCGCGTCCAACTCAGGATTTCGGAGAGCAGCAGCGAGAGGAAGAACATCCGCTGGGCGTCGTCGAGATGCGCAAGGTAAAAGATGATTTGCCGCGGTCGGTCGTTCGGCAGCAGGACCGACAAATCCAGCGGATCGCCCTCGATCCAGGTCGCAAAACTCGGTGAGGCAAGCAGGTTGTTGAGAGCCAAGGCGAGTTTGAGCCGCTCCCTCTCCGGGTAGAAGGTCTCGACATCGAAAGCACCGATGGTCCGCAGGGGCGGCGTTTGGACGCGGCTGATGAGTTGAGCCAGGTCCAGATCCTCGCCGCGGCTCCAGGCATGAAGCAGTAGTTGGGCAATGAAAACGTGCTCCCGGGATTGGACCGGGTCCGACGAGATGCCGGTCAGGCCGAGAAGTGCCGTGACCGTGGCGTCGATCCGTTGCGCAAATTCCTCGCGCGGGAGTCCCGGTGGGGGTGCCGCGAAATTCTTGAGGATGGCCAATGGCAGTCCGGCATCGCTGCCCGGAGTGTACACGGCAAAATCCGATGCTTGCCGGAGAAGCTCGATCCGATGGGGAGTTTGCAGCGAATCCGCCAGCCCTTGCCGCCAAGTTTCGGCCAATCGCTGGGCATACTCTTCCAACGTCAGCTTCTTGACCCGAGCATCCTCCGGGTTCAACCAGCGTTGAAAATCCTCGGGTTTTAACTCGGGGAACTGCAACAGGAGATTGCACAAGTCGCCCTTGATGTCGATGATGATGCAGGAGATGCCATCGATGATCGCCTCCTCGAGTAAGGTGATGCACAGCCCGGTCTTACCCGAACCGGTCATGCCGACGACCACGCCGTGAGTCAGAAGGTCGCGTGCATCGTACATCACCGGGGGCAGGTCGGTGCGGACCGAACGGCTTGCCAAGTCGTATTCGCGCCCCAGGTAGAAACAAGCAGGTTGCTCGATGTCCACGTGTGACTCGCTCATACTGAAATCTCGCTCCCAACTGAATGCTCTGGAGAACGGATGTCCTTCGGCGGCTTCTGCGGACAAGTTCAGCCGGTCCTTTGGCGAAGGAACCTCACGATGTCGCTGGCGATGTCATGTCCGGTGACGGGGCCGAGGGCACGCCAGCCGGGAACGGCGTTGACCTCTAGCACCAGCCACGAACCCTCCGGGGTGGGCAGCAGGTCGACCCCGGCGGCGAGGGTGCCGCAGGCTCGAGCCGCTCGCAGCGCCAAGGCGATCGGAACCGATGCCAGGGGAACGGATTCGGCACGGCCGCCTTGGGCCACGTTGGTCCGCCAGCCGCTCCGTGCCCAACGCCTCATGGCTGCCTTGACTTCTTCACCCAACACGAAAACACGAAGGTCCCACCCGGCGTGGTGGATGAACTCTTGCACGTACAACACGGCGTCGGTCCGCTCCAGGGTACGGAAGGTACGCCAGGCAATCTCCTCGTCGCTGACGCGGACCATTCCCCGGCCCTCCGATCCGAACAGCGGTTTCACCACCACATCGCCACCGAGTTCGGCGAATGCTTGCATGGCGTCGTCGGCGGTCTGGCAGACGACAGTTCGAGGCACCGGTAGCCCAGCCGCCTCCAGTTTGACCGTGGCGAGGTACTTGTCGATGCACGTCTCCAGTGATCGTGCGGGATTCAACACCAGGATGCCGCGTTGCTCAGCCCGGTGCAACAGGTCCATGCGGAACACCACCTGTTCCAACGACCCGGGGGGCATTGTGCGGACGATGATCGCATCATAGGAATCCAGCAGGTTGGGTCCGGCACCGCATCGCCCATGCACCCGCCGGAAATCCAACACTTCCGCTCGGCAGCCTTGCTCGCCGGCCGCCCGCTGCAAATCCCGGACGTGCCAGCCTAAGCCACCGGAGAGAATGGCCACCCGCATAAGCCGACCCGCTTCCCTTTTTTCCTCGGTCAACCGCCAAACGACCGTCGCAGAACTTGGGGGTCGGTCCGCCCGAACCGCGACATGCGACCAGTACGCTGGTTGACGAACAGCACCTCCGCCGGTGAGAAAAGCAACGGATCCATCTTGTAAAAATCCTGATACCGGGCGAACAATTCGGCGAACAAGGCACCGAAATCGGCCGAGGCGCAGGCCGGCACCTTCGGGCCGATTTCCCGGATCACGTCGTCCTCGGCATCGACCGTCAGGCAGACCCGACCGCCGTACAGAATCGCATCATTCGTCCGACCCAAGGCGGTCAGATCATCCGCGGACGGAGGCGGAAGCGGGGCGACTCCGAAGCCTGAGCGAACCTGCTTCAAGTCGAAGCGCAACTCATGCAGTTTGTGCAGCGCCATTTCCACGGCCCGCGCGAAGACCTGCAC
>JAOAAM010000594.1 GCA_026418875.1 Gemmataceae bacterium
GTACAGCGCTGCGGCGTGCTCGGCCAGCAGCAAGCCATTTGTCGTCAGCCCGAGATCGCGGATGCCGGGGATGGCGTGCAGTAGCGCGACCAGCTTGTGAATGTCGCGCCGCATCAGGGGTTCGCCCCCCGTCAGGCGGATCTTGTTAATTCCCAGGGGTGCTGCCACTCGGACGAAATGAGCGATCTCCTCGAAGGTGAGCAACTCGCGCCGGTCGATGAACGTCACTTCCTCCGGCATGCAGTAGACACAACGCAAGTTGCAGCGGTCGGTGACACTGATGCGGAGGTTGTTGTGGACGCGGCCAAAGGTGTCGATCAGTTGGCCCGCTTCGTGGGCGACACCGGCGGGTGGCGACAGGGGGGCCAACGGGAGGGGCAGAGGGGCGTTCATGGAGCGCCTCACGGACGGGGCTTATCGGAGACCGCGTCGCCTCCGGCGGGGATCATCGTGGACGCCTCGCAGCCTTGCGGGTGGACCCATTCGGTCCGGCCGTCGGCCCAATTCTCCCGTTTCCAGATCGGCACGATCTCTTTCAACCGGTCGATGGCGTACCGGCAAGCGTCGAAGGCTTGGGAGCGATGAGGGCAGCTTACCGCGACGGCGACGCTGACTTCGCCGACCTCCAGCCGGCCAAGCCGATGCACCATCTCGATCTCGCCGACGGGCCAGCGTTGCCGGACTTCGGCTTCGATCTGCCGCATCTTGCTCTCTGCCAAGGGGGCGAAGGCTTCGTAGTCCAAGGCGATCGTCACCTGCTCGCCGGTGACATCACGGACGGTGCCGAGAAAGGTGACCACGGCACCACAACCGGGGCGCCGAACCGCTTCGGTGAGGCGGGCAAAGTCGATCGGATCGTGAGTCAGGCGGATCATTGACCTAAAGGTCAGTGTAACCGCCCCTCGAGCCGGGGCAAGACGGCCTGGATGAAGAGCAAGGCGACCGCGGCGAGGAACACAGTCCCGACAATCATCGTGACAACTCGCAACCAATCAACTCGACGGAGAATGGATTGGTCCGGGTCGGGGCGACGGCTTCGACTCCGACGCTTGACACGAATTTTCCGTCGAATGCGTTGCTGGCGCTGGGGAACATGATTGGTAGAAGACATCGTCAAAGGTGGGAACAATCCTGAACCCCCGCTGACGGGTGGGATAAGTGCGACGGTTGCGCCGTCAGGGAGGGTGTCGTCGTTCGCCAGGTAATCGTGGTCCAAGGCGACGGCACAGCGATCCATCATGGATGCCAACGACGGTTGCTGCGTGGCCAAGGTTTCACGCAACATTCGAACCGATGCCCCAGCGGGTAGCTCCAACTCGAGGCTGTCGGCTCCAACTAAATCACGGGCGCGGGCGAACAACAAAACGCGCACCATCATCCTTCATCCAGAGAGCCCACGGGATCGCGCAGCCGTCGCTCGATTTGTGGCATCAGCCCGTAGGCCAATGCCAAAAATTGAATTGGATGCAAGGCCCGCTTCCCAGTCCCATCTTCAATTTGTAGTCGGCAGGAACTGCACTCTGCCATCCCAAATGAGACGCTTGGGCGGCGCAATTGTTCCAGCATAGGT
>JAOAAM010000550.1 GCA_026418875.1 Gemmataceae bacterium
GGCAACCGCCGTTGCGGCGAAACCGGCACCGCCGCCGATGCCTCCTAAGCCCGCCCCGCCGAAACCGGCACCGACACGGCGGAACTTCCTGAGCTGGTTTGGCGTCGCGTGGGCCGCCTTCACAGCAGCGATGGCGGGTCTGACGCTCGGCACCCTGCGTTTCATGTTTCCTAACGTCCTGTCGGAGCCGCCGAGCAAGATAAAAATCGGGCCACCTGAGGCTTTCGAGGAAGGCAAAGTCAACGAACGCTTTAAGGACCAGAACATTTGGGTCGTCCGCTACCAGGGCAAAATTTTCGCCCTAAGCACGACCTGCACTCATTTGGGCTGCACGCCGAACTGGCTGGAGTCGGCCGGGAAATTCAAGTGCCCCTGCCACGGATCGGGCTTCTACATCACGGGCATCAATTTTGAAGGACCTGCGCCCAGACCCCTGGAGCGCTGGGGCATCTCGCAAGGTGATGACGGTCAATTGATCGTCGATAAGAGCAAGAAGTTCCAGAAAGAACTCGGCCAATGGGACAACCCCGAGTCGTACTTCAGCGTCTAGCCGGCCTCGGCTGAGCAGCACCTTCGTCGTCTCGTGAGCGTATTCCTGCGGAACCCCAAGGATTTACCCAATGTCTGTCGGCGACTTCATCCGCAACTCGCAGATCTGGAAAAGTATCTTTCGGCACCCGGCTCCACGAGACCGCCGAAATCGCGTGGTCGTGGTTCTGACCAACGTGTTCCTGCACCTGCACCCAGTTTCGGTGCGGAAGAGTGGAATCGCGCTATCGTACACCTGGTGCATGGGCGGCCTGACCTTCTTCCTGTTCCTGGTCGAGACCGTGACCGGCGTGTTGCTGATGTTTTACTACCGCCCGACTCTGGAACACGCCTACAACGACATCTTGGCCCTACGCGATGTCACGACCCTTGGTGTACTGCGGGAAATGCATCGGTGGGGTGCCCATGCCATGGTCATCGCCATTTGGCTGCACATGTACCGTGTCTTCTTAACCGGTTCGTACAAGCCACCTCGTGAATTCAACTGGTCGGTCGGTGTTATTTTGCTCGTGTTGACATTGCTCTTAAGTTTTACTGGCTATCTGTTACCGTGGGACCAGCTCGCAATTTGGGCGATCACGGTTGGAAGCAACATGGCGCGCGCGACTCCGTTAGTCGGTCACGAAGGGCCGTTCGCCTCGCTGCTGACGATCGGTGATGCTCCGCTGATCCATTCGGGATCGGACGCCCGCTTCCTGCTACTGGGTGGACGCTTCGTCAGCGGCGACACACTGCTTAGGTTCTACGTACTACACTGCGTTGCGATTCCGCTGGTAGTGGCCATGCTGATCGCAGTTCACTTTTGGCGCGTGAGGAAAGACGGTGGAATCAGTGGTGCCTTGTGAGAGATTTGACTGGGGTTTGCTGAACTGACGCGGCGGGAATCGAGTTCTCCGTTGGGTTGAGCCATGCATGAAACCTTACCACGCAGCTTTCAAGTCGGTTTGGCCGGGTACTATCTGCTGTGCGCCGGCCTGAACTTTGGTTTCGCCCACTTTTACATGAACCGACCCAAGCTCCGGCTCGCCTGGGCGATCTCGGGTTTCATTTTCGCCCTGCACACGATCGTGTACCTCCTGACTGCCGCGACCAACCCTGAGTTGGGGCCGGTGATCCCGCATGTGATCGTCGATACGACCAATCGCATCTTCGATCACATTTGGGGACCGATTCTGTATTTTGTCGGCTCGTGTGTTGGGTTTGCCGCGCTCCTGTACTGGCGGAAACAACTAACCGAACCCACGGTCGCCATCGCATTCCTCAAAATCACCCTGTTCATCTCAGGTTGGTCGATGACCAACCCGGATTTCCGGTCGATCATCACGAAGGCCGATAACGTGCCGATTGTGATGTTGATGTTTACCGTGGGGTTCTTCACCTGGTTTGGCCTCCGTCGCGCGGTCATCAACGACGAACTGATCGCCCAAAACAAACCGGTGCTGGAGAAAGACGACGAGAAGGTGCTGGTGTGGCCGGACTTGGTCTACACCGAACTGATCTGCATGATCATCGCCACGGCGGTCCTTGTCGTCTGGTCGATTGCCTTGGAGGCGCCGCTGGAGCAACCGGCGACCAACGCCAAGGCTCCGAACCCGTCCAAAGCTCCTTGGTACTTCCTGGGATTGCAGGAGATGCTGGTCTATTTCGACCCGTGGATGGCCGGCGTCGTTCTGCCGACGATGATTATCATCGGGCTAATCGCGATCCCCTACATCGACTTCAATCCGAAAGGCAACGGCTACTACACGTTCAAAGAGCGACCGTTCGCCGTGACAACTTTCCTCTTCGGCTTCCTCGTGCTATGGGTGGTTCTGATCGTCTTGGGCACGCTGTTGCGAGGTCCGAATTGGAACTTCTTCGCACCGTTTGAGTACTGGGATCCGCATAAGGTTGTCCCACTTAATAACGTGAATCTTTCGGAACTGTTTTGGTTGGGAGTCGTGGGCGACCCAACTTTCTTGCGTGAAGGCGGATCGATCGGGTCGATCATAATTCGCGAGTCGCCCGGCATCCTTTTGACGGCGATCTACATGTTGGCCCTGCCGCCAATCCTTGCGAGAACGGTCTTCAGAAATTATTTCATCAAGATGGGGTTCTTGCGTTATTTCATGCTGATCACCCTTCTTCAGTTCATGGCATCGCTGCCGATCAAGATGGTATTGCGCTGGGTGATCAACCTGAAGTACATCGTGTACATCCCCGAGTATTTCTTCAACATTTGAGCGCAAAGGATGCTCGCTAGGGTTGAGGTTCGGGGATAGATCGAATCGTTCATTGCGGGAATTCAGATCGAAGGACTTACGCCTCCGAGGGATGAATCTATGGCGGCCTCCGATTCAACATATCGAAATATCAAGACGCTCCACGTCGTCTTTGCGGTTTCCAGCCTGGTGATGTTGGCGACGATCATTGGCATGTTTGCCAAGGATTTTTACCGCCCGTGGAAGGTGGAGCAGCGATTGTTCTTCGATGTCGAGGAAGAGATGGCCAAGCGTCAACTCCTCGCCGCATCGCCCACGGAAGAGCAGGTCGACGAAATCGCATCCTTGGAGGCAGAGCTGGCTGCCAAGCGGTCGGAGCTAACAACTCGGCGGCAGCAATTTGAGAAGTCGCTGGGTGATTTGCCAGCCCGTAAACTCAAGACCGAGACCGAGCGTGCTACCGTCAAGGCCGACGTTGATTCCGTGCAGAGCTTCATCAACGCCGCGGCTGAACGCAACGAGGAGGGGCTATCCGCGGCCGAGGCCCTGCGTTGGAAAGCCCGACTGGACGAACTTACCGCCCGGCTCAACCAATTGACAGAGGAAGTGCAGAAGAATCAGGCTGAGTACGACGCCCGGTTGAAGGAGGCAGGCATCCCCGAGTTGGAGGAGCAGATCGCTCGACTGGAACGCCGTCACAAGGAGTTGCTCGGCGACTTCGATCGCTTTGCTAAGTTAGTTTCGCAGAAACGATGGAGCGCCGGGGAGTGGCTGCGATCCCGACCTATTATCGAGGGTTTCGCGTCTCCAGTCCGAATTAACCAATACACATTGACCGACCTGCCAATCGACTACAGCTTCAAGCATGTGACTCGGTTCGATCGATGCACGACGTGTCATTTGGGCATGGAGAAGGCAAACTATGATGCAGCATCGTTGGCGAGTTTGACGGAAAATCCCAACTTGGACAAGGACCTCGCCAGTCGACTGCGCGGTGCCAAAAAGATCATCGAGAAGCGGCGCGAGGCAGGTGTTCGCGATCTGCCGAGCGAACGAGAGATTCAGCCGCGACAGATTTCGGCGGAAGAGTTGACCCCGGGGCGGATTCGTCAATTCGCGGCTCACCCGCGGCTCGATCTCTACGTCGACGCCGCCAGCCCCCACAGTGCGGAGAAATTCGGCTGCACGATTTGTCACTCCGGCCAAGGCAGTGCCACAGCCTTTTACGAAGCCTCGCATTTCCCGAATTCAGCGCCGCAGAAAAAGGACTGGAAGGAGAAGTACGACTGGAAGACGAACCATTATTGGGATTTCCCCATGGTGCCGTCCCGGTTCGTCGAATCGTCGTGCGTGAAGTGCCATCACGAGATCACCGATTTGATTCGCTATGGCAATCAGGTCGAGGCCCCGAAGTTGGTGAAGGGCTACAACCTGGTAAAAGAATTGGGCTGCTTCGGCTGCCATGAGATTGCGGGGATCAAGTCCGGCAAGAAGGTCGGTCCTGATCTGCGTCTGGAGCCGGACCCGGCGATGGAGTTTCGATCCCCTGCCGAGCAGGCGATGCTCTCAGCCGATCCGCTTAATCCGCCGGGCACCCTGCGCAAAGTTGGTCCCAGTTTGAATCGCCTCGCGGAAAAGACCAACGAGGAGTGGGTTCGACTATGGTTGAAGTCGCCCCGAGGCTTCCGGCCGTCGACCAAGATGCCCCATTTCTACCTCCAACCGAACAATCGGCCCGAGAATCTGCCGGACGATCAAAAGCTATTTCCCGACAACGAAATTCATGCCGTGGCGCATTACCTCGTGGCGAAGAGCAAAGCCCACATCGACGAAATTAAGCGCTTTGCCGAGGAATCGCCCGATGCCGCTCAAGCCGATGCGAGCAAAGTGACCCAGTTGCAACAGGGGATTCAAGCCGCCGAGGCGGAGTTGAAGACGGCAGCCGGGGCGACCGCAGAACCGATTCGTGAGCGACTGTCGGCCCTGAAGCACGAATTAGCCGCTGTCGAGAGCCGGATCAAGCGAAGGGATCAATTGCGCGGGTTGGCTCCGCCGACTGCGATGCAGCAATTGCCCGCCCAAGCTGACGTGACTCGTGGACGCGTCTTGTTCCAGGAAAAGGGATGCCTCGCGTGTCACAGTCACGAAGCGACTGAAACCCCGGGCGGCGAACACGACGGGAAGCCGATTCCGGCACTGGTCGGTGACGCGACGTTTGCCCCCGATCTATCCCGGCTGGCTCACAAACTCGTGCCCGAGATCGGCGGACCCGAGAATGCCCGCCGCTGGCTCGTGAGTTGGATCTTGGACCCGGCAGCCCACAACCCGCGCACCGTGATGCCGGACACTCAATTGAGCCTCGACGAAGCCAACGACGTGGCAGCTTGGCTGTTGTCGCAGAAGCCCGCTTGGGAACGCTCCGCAGAGGAGGAAGTCGCCCCGGTCGACCTGCGAACCCTGGCGGACATGACGGAGATGTACCTGAAGAAGGTCCTCACCGTCGCCGAGGTGCGGGATGTGCTTCGCCGTGACGCGAATGGGATTCCCACCGGTGGTTTCACCGTGCGTCGGTTAAAAGAGATCGCAGGGTCCAACCCCGATAGCGACGAGCTTGAACTCGGCGGCGACCTGCACGGCAAGAACGACGACGAAGTCATTCCTCTCGATGAGCACAAGCTCAAGATGTACGTCGGCAAGAAAGCGATCGGAAACCTCGGATGCTACGCCTGCCACAGCATTCCGGGCTTCCAAAATGCGAAGCCGATCGGCACCGGCCTGAATGACTGGGGCAAGAAAGACATCGAGCGATTGGCGTTTGAGGACGGCCACAAGTTCGTGGAACAGCACTTCCACATCGTCGCCTCGCGGGATGGCGAGAAGGGCAAGAATGGTGGTGAGTCATTTACGATCAAGGACGGGAAGAAGCCGTATGAGCAGTTCTTCCTGGACATGTTGGACCATCATGGCCGGTCTCGTGAGGGGTTCCTGCACCTGAAGCTAGAAGAACCTCGAAGCTATGATTACAACCGCATCCGTAGTTGGGACGAGCGGTTGCGGATGCCGCAGTTCAAGTTTGCCCGACCGCGTCGCTTGCCGAACGAGTCGAGGGAGGAGTACGAAGCTCGAACAATCAAGGAAGAGGCCGAGGCGCGTGAGGCCGTGATGACCTTCATCCTCGGGTTGGTCGCAGAGTCGATCCCCTCGTCGTACGTGCATCGTCCGAAGGATGATCGTTGGCACGAAGTGAAAGGTCGGCAGGTGCTTGATAAATTCAACTGCGGCGGATGCCACCTGATCCGACCGGGGAGCTTGGAATTCAAGTCCGCTCCGATCTTCGATCGGTTGGAAAACGGTCCGCCAAATCCCCATCCGGACCTTTACAAGCATGAAGGCCCGTATACAAAGGACGACTATTTCGACCCCAGCCACATTGCTTGGGCGGGGTTGGATCAGGGGAACGCACCGCGATCGAAGATGTTTGGAGTGCATCCCCCACTCGAGGTCAAATCTGAGGAGGACGATGAGCCGAGCACCAACGTCGGTTTCTGGTTGATGAGAGCACTCCGCTTCCGCCACGACCAGAAGAAGGACGGCAGCCTTCGGGACATCCCCGCGGCAGCTCAATTGTCCCTCCCGCCAAACCTGATCACGAAGACGATTCCGCCCTATGGCGGCGAGTTCATGGATCAGTTGGTCCAGTACTTGCAACGCCGCGACCGGGAGAACTACGGCGGCGGTGGTGCCAAACTGAGCCTTGCGTATGCGGCGGCACCGCCAAACCTCATCGGCGAGGGTGAGAAAGCTCAACCGGATTGGTTGTACAACTTCCTGCGCAATCCGCATCCAATCCGGCCGTTGGCCGTGTTGCGAATGCCGAAATTCAACCTCTCCCCCGACGACACGCAGGCGATCGTCAACTACTTCTCTGCCGTCGATCGCATGGAGAACAGAGGGATTGGGCTGACCTACCCGTACGTCGCCATGCCGCAACGGACCGAAGGCTACTTGAAACAGAAGACGGCCGAGTATGTTGCCCGGCTCAAAGCATCGGGTCAGTACGAGGCACGGAAGCAGGAGTTTCAACGGCATTGGGAAGAGAAACTCGCCGCGGAAAAGGCGGCGGCGGAGCGGGCACTGAAGGAAGCGGAGGAGCAACTGAAGTCCGCTCCCGAGGCTAGCAAGGCAGATGCCCAGAAACTCCGCGACGAAGCGAAACGTAAAGCCGACCTCGCTACGGAACGATTCAACAAAAAGGACGTGTCAGAACTCGTAAGGCGATGGGAGGAACGCGAAGCATATATCGCCGACGCGTCGCGGTTGGTTCTCCACGGGAATTTGTGCCTCACGTGCCACTACGTCGGTGACGTAGCAGGTAAGGAGAACAAGGGCCCGAACCTGGAGTTGGTCGCCGAGCGGCTTCGCCCGGACTGGGTGCGTCGCTGGGTGACCAATCCGCAGCGATTCCTCCATTACACCACGGTGATGCCGATCAACTTCCTGTCGACCAAGACGGACCATCAGGATGCGTTCGTCGGCAGTTCTTGGGATCAGATCCACGCCGTGCGGGACTTCTTGATGCTGTACCCCGAGGTCCGAACTTGGCCCATCATCCGAGGCCGGCCGATGCTCGGCACGGGGTCGTCGGCGACGACCACGGCTGCCGCGGGTGGGGGCGAGTGAGCTGCGTCAACATGATGAGAATGTCAAATGGGCAGACACAATCGTTATGCCCGAAATGGCTGCCCTGCCTACAATAAAGGGTGACCCACCAATATGGATCCCCTTTTTCAACCACACGGGAGTCACTGATGCTGCGTTGCGTGCAGATTGCATTGGTGTTGACTGGCTTGGTCGCTCAACCGGCTTGGAGTCAGTCTTGGGGCACGATCAAGGGCAAAGTCGTTTGGGACGGAGACAGCATCCCGTCGCCCGAACCGGCGAAAGTCGATAAGGACCAAGCCCACTGTCTCGCCAAGGGGCAACTTCTCAAGGACGAGTTGGTCATCGACTCGGCAACGAAGGGCGTGAAG
>JAOAAM010000582.1 GCA_026418875.1 Gemmataceae bacterium
GTGCGGTCCAGAGGGTCGCATGTGGGCCAGCGTGGATCTGCTGTTGTGGTGGACGCGAGGGCACAACTTGCCGCCGCTGCTGACCCGGGGCACGGGGCCGGCGAACCCAGGTATCTTGGGGCAGCCCGGTACGACCATCATCTTCGGCAACGCGGCACTGGGCGAGTCCATGCGAGTTGGCGTCCGCCCACGGGTCGGGTTGTGGATCGATGAATGCCAGACACTCGGCATCGAGGGCAGCTTTTTTTACCTCGGGCAAGTCGTGGATGAATTCTGCTTCTGCTTCCCGCCCGGCGACGTCATCAGTCGGCCGTTCTTCAACACGGACCCCGCGGTGAATGCACAGGATGCCGAACTGGTCGTGCTACCGGGTGTGTTGGCCGGCTGCGTGAAAATCACGGCCACCAGCGAGTTCTACGGTGCCGACGCAAACATCCGGCGTAATCTCTGCTGCAATTGCAATTCGCGGATCGACGTGATCGGCGGCTTCCGCTATGCTCACCTGAGCGACAGCCTCGCGATCGTCGAAAACCTCACCAACCTCGACCCGCAACGAGGTGTCGTCGGTGAGGGCTACATCGTCCGCGATTCGTTCCGCTCGGTGAATAACTTCTACGGCGGGCAATTCGGTCTCGCCGGTGAATTCCGTTCGGGCAACATCTTCGTCGATTGGCGTGCCCTGTGCGCCCTCGGTGCGACGCACCATGTGATCTTCATCGACGGCAGCACAACGTTCGTGGATGCGGTGACGCCGCTGCCGACGGTCACTCAGCCAGGCGGTCTCCTCGCCCAGCCTTCGAACATCGGACGGTGGGATCGCTCGAGCTTCTCCGTCCTCCCCGAGGTCGGCGTCAACTTGGGTTATGCTGTCTCCCCAGGGCTTCGGCTCTACGTCGGCTACACGTTCCTGTACTGGAACAACGTGGCCCGCGCCGCCGAACAGATCAATCTTCGCGTCGATGGCCGACAACTTCCCTCCCGCGCTGGTCCCGGCACTGGCACCGACCCAGAGTTCATCCTGGAGCGGAATGATTTCTGGGCCCAAGGGATCAATTTCGGCCTGCAACTTCGCTACTGATCTTCCAAAACCGAAGCGTCGCCGCACTCAAACCCCGCAGCGGATTGCTGTGGGGTTTTCAACTTCTGCATGAATCCTTCACCGGCAAAGGCAGTCAGCAAACAACGCTGCCTCAGGCGTCAAAATACAACATGAACTCAAATGGATGTGGTCGGGCGTTCAATTCTTCAACCTCTTTTTCTCGCTTGTACCAGATCCAAGTGTCAATGACGTCCTCCGTGAAAACCTCGCCCTGTAGCAAGAACTCGTGATCACGGCGAAGATGGTCGAGTGCTTCCTCGAGCGAACGCGGGGCTTTGGGTACGTCCTTCAATTCTTCGGGGTCCAAGTCGTAAATGTCCTTGTCCAACGGCTCGCCCGGGTGAATCTTGTTTTTGATGCCGTCAAGAATCGCCATCAAAATGGCGGCGAAGGCGAGATACGGGTTGCAGAGCGCGTCGGGGCAACGGAATTCGATCCGCTTGGACTTCGGTTGCGATGAGGGAGCAGGAATACGGATGGCCGCGGAGCGATTTCGAGGAGAGTAGGCCAGGTTTGCGGGCGACTCCCCGGCCGCGGCGAGGCGTTTGTAGCTGTTCGTCGTTGGATTCGTGATCGCGCACAGTGCCGGCGCGTGTTTCAACAATCCCCCGATCGCGTATAGGCCGGCGTCCGAAAGTTGCGAGTATTGAGAGCCGTAAAACAGATTTCGCCCATCCCGCCATAGCGATACATTGACCTGCATCCCATTCCCCTGTTCGCCGAACAGCGGCTTGGGCATGAAAGTGGCAGTCTTTCCATGTCGGCGGGCGGTGTTTTGGATCACGTACTTGCACTTTTGAACGTTGTCCGCCATGCGAACCAACTCGTCGTAGCGG
>JAOAAM010000613.1 GCA_026418875.1 Gemmataceae bacterium
ACGCTACCTGGGGACACTCCCGATCGAAGCCCCCCGCCGCCACGGCGATGCCGAGTTTCATCGACGGCTTCGTTTTCACCTCTTGTGCCAATTGGCCGACGAGGCGATCCGGCGAAATCGCTGGGAGATCGCCCACGCTCACCTTCTCGAGGCGTCCTCCTTACGACCAGAGCAAGTTGAGTTGCTCGAACGGCTCTATCGGTTGCAAAAGATTCGGGGCGATTTCGCCGCGGCCCGGCAGTCGCTCGCCCGTCTGCAATCCCTCCGCCCCAACAACGGACTGTACCGGCTTGAAGAACTGGACTGCTACCCGGTGCGAACCAGCGACGATCTGGAGTGCGTCATCCAACGCTTGGGCGACATCCTTCACCACCCGTCTGCCGACGACTGGCTGCGTCACGAAGCAGCGACCCGCCTCGTGCCCAAGCTGCACGAATGCTCCCGGCACCTGCATCGGCTCGCCCGGGACATCATCGGCGATTTGGACCGCCTGCCCCTGGGATCCGATGGCTGGTACCAGGCACGGCGTGAACTACGGAGGCTCCGTCACGATGCCGAGTGGCTGCTCGGTGTCATCGATTATGCGATGAACCTCACGCCAGCCGATGACACACGATCGCAACTCGGTCGGATGCAGGAAAAAACTCAGCGGTTGATCCGACAATGCCAAAACTGGGAGAACACGACATGACCCGAGCCACGGAGGTCCGCCGATGACTGATCCATCGCCGGCGAAAAAGCCGCTCGAATTGCTCACGGCGACGTTGCCGCGAGAGCAGATCGGCCCGTTTCTCCTCCTGGGTGTGGACAAAGACGCCACACTGCAAGAGATCGAGGCCGCCTGGCGTCAGCGTGTCGAGTGGGTCGAGCAGGGCCAACTTGGCGTCTCCGTGGACGATTTGAATTGGGCCAAGGAAATTCTCCTCGACGCGGATCGCCGGATCCTCGCCGACCTGGGAAGCCTGAATCCTGACACCTCCGATGGGCAATTGCGGCAGATGTTGGCCGTCCAAGGTTCCGACGAGTGGGAGCGACCCCACTGGCCCATCCGCGATGTGCCTCTCCCCGATGCTCCATCGATCCCCGCCGAGTGGCTCGACGATCGGCCCGCCGATGAGTCTTCGCTGCATATCCCGGACGTGCCGCTCGTGATCCCCGGTCTGGAACGCATCTTGGCAGAGTCGCGGCAACAACCGGTCGACCCGTGGGATCCATGAGCGTTGCCAACGGTACCCGCGGGCGCGTCGCTCCGTGGAATCGACAGGGCACGAGGTCGCGTCACCGACGGAGAGACGCCTTCAATTCTCGCTGGGGCCTAAAGTCTGACCGCGCTGGCGGATCGCCTCGGCGCTGCGAATGATTTGCTCGCTGGTCGGCTGCACCATCGGTTCCATCTGGAAGTTCAGCGTGCGATTGTCTTGGATGTGGCCGGGATACAGCACTTCGGCAGCGAAATCCAAGGGGAAGAACTGGAACCACGGTCGGCGGATGCGGGCCTGGTAGGTCTTGGTCTGGTAGCCGTCCCGGATCAACGTGATGTCGTACTTGCCGTAGTACGTGAACGGAACGCTGGCGGGTGTCAGGCCGACGTTCTGGCCGTTCACAACCACCGTGGCCCCCGGCGGGTCCGACACGATCAGCA
>JAOAAM010000614.1 GCA_026418875.1 Gemmataceae bacterium
CCGAAGCGACTCGAGGGCCTGTTCCCAGTCCGCCGGGGGGGCGCTGAGGGTCGCGGAGTAGCGGTAGCCGTCCCGGTTTTGATCTCGGAGCAGCAGGCGCTGGCGGTCGCTCCAACTCTCCAGGCCGTCGATCAGCGCGGGGATGTCGGCATCGGGTCGGGCCAGGATGACCAGGTCGAGGGCGACGCTGGGCGGGGCTTCCGTGGGCTGGGCGGTGATTCGAGCCGGCCGGGCGCGCGTCGCCGTCTGCCCCTTGTCTTCTCGGAACGCAATCCCCACGGTCTGCACGCTCGAGAGTACGGAGCGCAGCCCCGCCGCCCAAGGCACCAATTGCAAAGAGACCGGTAGCGACGTCTTGGTCCAATCCTCCGCGTGGGCCACGAGCCAGGCAAAACTATCCCTCTCGGAGCGCGTGATCAGCAGGTCATGGATGGGGGCGGCAAACCGGCGGGTGTCACGCTCGGGCGAAAGCGGGACCGAGGCGATCTCCTCCGGCGGGTAGGCCAGCACCATCGTCCGCGTGTCGGGGAACCACAAGGCGGTTTCGATTCCCAGTGCCGGCGGCGTCGCCAGGTAATAGTTTCGGCCATGCTCCTCCCGGCTCGAGCGAGCGTTCAGCCGACTGCGCACGGCATCGGGGTTGATATTGGACCGAGCCTCGACAATGACCCGCAGCCGAGGGATCAAGTTGCTATCGACGCGCAGGGCGAACAGCACGACAGCGGCTTGTTCGCGGGTCAGACCCACGAGGCGTTCGAGATCGAACGAACCGCCGGAGCGGAAACCGAGCCGTTCGAGGGTCTCCGGCCCGAGTTCGGATCGGCCGGCTTCCGCGAAATTCACCCCGAGGATGACGTTGGAGTCGCTTGGGACATAACCCAAGCCCGGCGATTCCGCCAACTGGGTCAATCGCCGCTTGTCCCGGCTGTTGACCAGCAGGACGGCGATGACCGCCGCCAACAAGATCATCCCGCCGAGCAGCGCCCCCCCCAAGCGGCGGTTGGCCTGCCGCCGCGACTCCGACGAGGGCGAATCTGCGGCGGGTGTCGTTCGGGAGGCCGTCGCCGACTCGCTGAAAAGGGGGGTCACCCGCTCGCCGCAGCGGGGACAGGTGGTCTTTCCCTGGCCGCCGTCGTCCAGACCGGGGAGTGCCAACACGGCGTTGCAAAGGGGACAGGTTGCGGTCACAGCCATGCTGCCATTTTGCTCGGCGAGATTCGGCGGGGCAATGGTCCGATAGCGGGTGAGAGAAAGCATCTCAGGCAAAATCCGCGCTCGGAGAAACTCGGCAAAGGGCGGAATTTGGTCCGCATTGACCGATTTTTCCGGCGGGCGTAGACTGGGATTTGATCCATCCGACTGGCGAAGGAATGACTGCGGAGGCGTACGGCTGATGTCGACCGAGACGAAAATGGACGTCGGGATCCTGGAAAAGATCGGCGACGCCTTCAATGCCTTTTCCGAGAAAACGGTCAACTTCCTGACCCGCTTGCTCGGTTCCAGCAACGAGCGAACCATCCGCAAGTTAGGCTTGATCGCGTCGAAGGATCCGCAGAAACCCTATCAAGTCGTTCCCGGCTCGCTGTTGGCCCGCATCAACGAGTTGGAGCCGCGGATGCAGGCTCTGACCGACACGGAGTTGAAGGAACTGACGCCCAAGTTTCGGGAGCGCCTGGCCGCGGGTGAGACTCTCGACGACCTGCTGCCCGAGGCGTTCGCTGCCTGCCGTGAAGCGGCCCGCCGCACCAAGAACATGCGGCACTTCGACGTACAGATGATCGGCGGCATCGTCCTGCACCAAGGGAACATCGCGGAAATGGTGACCGGCGAGGGCAAGACCCTGGTCGCCACCCTGCCGGCGTATTTGAACGCCCTGGAGCAGAAGGGCGTCCACGTGGTCACCGTGAATGACTACCTTGCCCGGCGTGACTGCGAGTGGATGCTACCGATTTACAACGCCTTGGGCGTCACCGCGGGCTACATCCAATCCGACATGGAGCCGGACGCCCGCCGCCGGGCCTACGACTGTGACATCACTTACGGAACCAACAGCGAGTTCGGCTTCGACTACCTCCGGGATAACATGAAGCCGGCGCGACGGGGCGACCCGGCGTTCGGCCCCTGGGACCAGCAAGTCCAACGCACCCCCCTGAACTACGCCATCATCGACGAGGTGGACAACATCCTCATCGACGAAGCCCGGACGCCGCTCATCATCTCCGGCCCCGCCTTCACCGACGTCCGCCGTTACGACATCGCCAATGAAATCGCCGTCAAGTTGACGGAATTGCAGAACCGCGGCGAGGGTCCGTACTTCGAGGTCAAAGAGAAGGAACACACCTGCCACCTGACGGACGAGGGGGTGCGGAAGGCCGAGGAACTGGCGGGAGTTGAAAGTTTCTACACCGCCGGCAACATGGAGTGGCCGCACCTCATCGACAACGCCCTGAAGGCACATCACCTGTACAAGCGTGACCGCAACTACATGATCATGCCGGACCCCGACACCGGCGAGTTGGCGGTCATCATCATCGACGAGTTCACCGGACGACCAATGTTCGGTCGGCAATGGTCCGACGGCTTGCACCAGGCGGTCGAGGCCAAGCACGTCCGCGATGGCGTGAAAATCAAGCAGGAGACGCAGACCCTCGCCACCATCACCCTGCAAAACTTCTTCAAGCTGTACAAGAAACTCGCCGGCATGACCGGCACGGCGATGACCGAAGCGAACGAATTTTGGAAAATCTACAAGCTCGATGTCATCGCCATCCCGACCAACCGCCCGCTGATCCGCATCAACTACCCCGACCTGATCTTCCGCACCGAGCGGGAGAAGTGGGAAGCGGTCGTCAATGAGATTGTCGAGGTACACAAGACCGGCCGACCGGTGCTCATCGGCACGACCGACGTGGCCAAGTCGGAAAAACTCTCGGCGATGCTGAAGCGCCGGGGCGTGAAGCATGAACTGTTGAATGCCCGCCCCGAATTGGTCCAGCGCGAAGCGGAGATCGTGGCCCAAGCCGGCCGCATCGGCGCGGTCACCATCTCGACAAACATGGCTGGCCGTGGCACGGACATCATCCTGGGCGGGAACCCCGAAACCCTCGCTTGGGCCAGACTGAAGGACAAGTACCCCACGCGACTGGATGTGCCCAACGACGTGTGGACGGCGACGGTCAAAGAGATCGAAGAAAAGGAGAAAATGAAGGAGGAGGGCCGCCGCGTCGCCGCGATGGGCGGCTTACACATCATCGGCACCGAGCGCCACGAAAGCCGCCGCATCGACAACCAGCTTCGTGGCCGCGCCGGCCGCCAGGGCGATCCCGGGTCGTCCCGCTTCTACCTCT
>JAOAAM010000678.1 GCA_026418875.1 Gemmataceae bacterium
GTCGATCACCCGGTGGAAAATGGTCCCATCGTAGTGCTTGTCGTCCACGTACTTCAGGAAATTCTTGACAGTGATCGGCGCTTTGTCCGCGAATAGCTCGATCTTGATAACGCCCTTCGAAGTCTCCATGACGACGATGGGGTTCTCTCCCCGGGCCACGGACCAAGACAAAATGGCCGAACCGATCCCGATCCAACTCAGCCAATTTTTCATAAATCAGCCCTCTCTCTACGGTTCCATCGTAGTTGTTTTTGATTGCGGAGCCAGACGACGCTTGCCTGTCGGCGAGGGGAGCGTATCGTCACGTGAGAAACCCCAGGACGAGAGCGGCCATCACGGGAGTGCCGATGCGAAGCTTCACTTGCGTCTTGCTGTTCAGTTTTTTCGCTTACCAAAATCTTCCTGCGCAAGACTTGCCAACCTCGGGCAAGACGCCCCCTGACGACGGAGTGATACCGACGTTGCGGGAACGGCTGCAACGACTCGCGCAGGCCCTCGACGTCCTCGTCCGCCAAGGCGTGCGCGATCCGCTGTTGGCGGACGTCGAGATTTATCGCAAGGCGCTGGAATGGTCGTTGCGCCACGAGGAGGTCAGGGGACGCGGCGATGGCGACCGGCTGCTGTCGGTTGCGGATCGCGGCCTGCTGCGTGCCTCTATGTTGCTTCGCGGTGAATCGCCATGGCTCTTCCCGGCGGGTCAAGTCGTGCCGCGTGGATACCGCAGTCGGATCGATGGATCGGTGCAACCTTACGCCGTCTTCTACCCGCCTGACTACGGCCGTGACCCCAGGAAAAAGTGGCGGCTCGATGTGGTCTTGCACGGCCGAGATGCCGAGTTGAATGAGGTCAAGTTTTTGCACCTCCACTCCGGCGACGCTTTGCCGAAAGACCCCCCGAAACATCTCGTGCTTCACGCTTTCGGCCGGGGAAACCTCGGCTACCGCTGGGCAGCGGAAACCGACGTCCTCGAGGCCATCGAACACTTCGTCTCAGTCGAGCGAACCTTGGGGCGAGATTGGATCGATCCACGGCAGGTGGTGCTGCGGGGCTATTCAATGGGCGGGGCAGGGACGTGGCATCTCGGCTTGCACCGCCCCGATCGCTGGGCAGTGCTCGCCCCAGGTGCCGGTTTCGTCACGACTCGGGGCTACGTCAACGACCTCCCAGCTTCACTTCCTAATTACGTCGAGAAGTGCCTCTCGATTTACGATGCGGACGGGTACGCTGCCAACGCCTGGAACGTGCCGATCGTGGCCTACGCCGGTGAACAAGACCCTCAAGCTCAATCTGTCCGACGAATGCAGGAGCGGATCGGGAGTTCCCGCGAACGGCTCAAAGTTTTTCTGGCTCCCGGAGTCGGCCACCAGTTTCCCCCGGAGTGGCAAAGCAAAGTCGAGGCCGAAGTCTCGAACTTTCTTGACGCCGACGCGAATCGCGACGACTACCCCTCTCGCGTCGTTTTTCACACGTTCACGCTGAAATATCCCGGGTGTCACTGGGTGGAGATTCTGGGACTCGAGCAACACTATGTCCGAGCGGAGATCGACGCCCAAAGGCAGGATGGCAGCTTCGCTGTCCGAACCAGGAACGTCCGCAGTCTACGTTTGCTGTTACCGCCAGGCGAGGAAGGAACACAACGCGTCGAGATCGATGGTCAATCATTCGCAATTCGACCCTCCAGAAGTTCGCTCGGCGGCCTTGCAATCTACCTTGAAAAGAAGGACGGCCAATGGGCGAGTACCGTGCCGCAGCGGCTAAGCACTCAACGACTCCGAGTCCTGCAAAAGTTCGCGGGGATGACCGGCCCCATCGATGATGCGTTCACTGACTCGTTCTTGTGCGTTCGGGGAACCGGTGCCAATTGGCATCCGGAGACACAACAATTTCTAGAACGCCGGCTCGAGCAGTTCCGCCAGGTGTGGTCACGATATTTTCGCGGCGAGTTGCCCGTGAAAAACGACGACGAAGTGACCGAGGAGGACATCGCGACGCGGCACCTGATCCTGTTTGGAGATCCGTCATCCAATCATTGGCTAGGGCACATCCTCGCAGACTTACCACTCACTTGGACGAAAGAGGCCCTAGTCCTCGCGGGGCAGCGATTGGATGCGAGCCAGCACGTTCCCGTCCTGATTTTTCCCAGTCCGCTGAATCCGACTCGTTATGTGGTGATCAACTCGGGGCACACCTTCGCCGAGAGAGACTTGGCAGGGTCCAATGCCTTGCTCTTTCCTCGGCTGGGTGATTTCGCTGTGCTACGAATCAGTGAGGGCGATGGCATGCTGGTCATCGGAGGACTTTTCGACGAGTTCTGGCGATTTCCGAATCAGCGATGAGCCGGCGTCTGACGCGCGTGGTATTCTCTGTCCCGCGAGGTCTCGCGAGAAGGCGGGGCGATCGTCGAGAGCATTCAGCGATGGTTGATTTCGTCGCGCAGGGCTTCCGTGATCTCCTTTACGAGTTCAGGATCGTCTTTGCGAACGTTCTCGACAAACTTAGCTGCGGCCGCGACGGGGCATCCCACTGCGTAACGCAGGATCGCACGCCGGACAATCGGTGAATCATGTGTCGGCCAATGGTATGCCTCGAGGATGACCTCCGTCAAATCCCACCATTTCCACCGTCGCAATTCCTCGACGGCGAGGTCCGCCAAATCCCCTGAGACGATCGCGGCTCTCATGCCAAGCAAAATGTTCGGTCGGTAGGCCTCGGGTTGCCAATTCTTCATGAACAACAGCACATCGAACGCGGCATGCCGCTCGAGAAATCCGGTTCGCGGATCGGCCAGAGTCTGGAGAGTGTGTTCCCAGCCCTCCTTCGGTTGCAACACGATGTAGGCTGCCAAAAGCCCGCGTCGCGTTCCGGGGTGATCCGCGGGCACGTCTCGGAGCATGCGTTGAATCAACTGCAAATCACTTGGTTCCCGGGCACACGCGAGGAGGAAGGCAATCAAGCCGCGCCGATCGGCTGGAGTGGCCGGATCGAGCAAAAGTCGGCGCAGTCGCTGTGGCGCGATGCTCCTCGCGGCGGCTGCCACCTCGGAATCCGCAGATCGCGCGACCTCCAAAAATGCGTCACTGGAAACATCCGCATCCGGGTGGTCGAGTTGACGAACGAAAAACTCCGTCGTCGGCCGAAGCCCCTTGTTGACCAACCGCGTCAATTCGTCGACGTAAGCTAGCGCGGCTTCGCTTCGGAAGTTCCGAATTCCCATCAATTCCCAGCGTTCGCGATTGCGGCGGAACAGGAAAATGCCGCGGCGGTCCGCTCGGTCCGAGGTCGGCAAATACCGCTCAATTTGAAAGTGCCGACCGGGTTCAAGAAATCTGCCTTTCAGAACTGATTGAACGACCAGATCGGTGTGTCCCTCGCCATCTTCGTTCAGCAGTCGCGCCGGGCCAAGTTCTCCGACCACGACGGCATCCGCCTCGACCAGGTCCTCGCGCAAAGTTCGTCGACCGCGGGGATCGCCGCCGCACAAGGTGCAAGCCGATGTCGGAACCGATTGAATCGCTGTGCAAATCGCGGCGAATGCAACGAACCAACGCATGGTCGCTCCTTGACCTGATGCAACATCCATGCCGAGCTTGAGCCGCGACGATGCGCCAAGGCAGGGGCGTCGCCGCCACCTCGCTGCGAGCACTACTCAGGCTGCTTATCGCCCGTATCCGTCGGTGCCCGGGTGGTCGAGTCCGGTGAGGGCTTCATTGGGACTGTCTCCAATTGGAGTAGTTCCTCCACGTCCTTCACCCACTCCCGGTCCCGCTTTCGTTGAGCCGCGACGAACTCCGCCGCCTTCGGATATTTATCCGCAGGTGCTTGCAACGCGAAGCGGAGGATGGCGCGGCGAATGATCGGGGCATCATGCGATTTTTGATCAAAAAACGCCAAGATGGTATCCGTGAGTTCCCACCTCTTCCACTTTCTCAAGTCCTCGATGACCAAGTCGGCGATGTCATTTTGCGGCAGCATCTGCTTGAGCGCTTCCACCACCGTGTCTGCCGAGACGATGTCCGGTCGATATTCCCAGAAGTACCGGGCCGCCCGCAATCCCGCATAACGCAGCAAGAAGTCCCGTCCGGCATCGCTCAGGATGCCTCGAAGGTATTCCCAACCCTCCTTGGGTGATAAATGAACGTAACCCGCAAGCATGCCGTCGATCCCCGTGCTGAACCTCTTCTCCGGGTCGTCAAGCATCTCCCGCAGTATCTGGGCGTGCCTCTCCTTTCCGCAATGACCCAGCATGGACCCGTACAGGCCGAAGCGTGAGACCGGCGTATTCGGATCCTTCAGCCATTTCACGATCAGATCCGGATCCAACTTTTCCGCTAGTGGCCGGAAATCTTTGTAGTCGGCGTTGGCGAACTCCTGATACGCGTCATCCGAGATATTGAGATCAGGGTGATCCAGGTACTTGAAGAAATACGCCAGGCGAGTCGTTGGATCCTCCGACCGCACGGCCAACGCACCTTTTAAATACTCCGCGATTCGGCTATCCGGCTCGACAGGCATGCCCAGATACGGGTCGAGCTTGTCCTTGAAGACGTCACAAAAGACCAGGTACTTCTTGGGGCTTGCTTTGTCGGGGACCAAGTATCGGTTGATAGTGACTTTTTTCTTCCCGGCGATGAAGGGGTGGTCCTTGACCACGGCTTCAATTTCCAGGTCCGTCGTGCCCTGGAAGGTAGCCGTCGGGTCGAACACCGCGTTGGTTGGAGTTCCGAAAATGATCAAGGCTGCCTGGGCGGCCTCTTGGGTCAGTGTCTGACGGCCCGGACCACAGAACGGGCAGGCCCAAGCCTCTGAACCGTAGATCAACCACGCCCAAACGACCGTAATCCATCCGAAGGCTGTTAAATTCATCTTTCGGCTCCCGTCGCCTTTCCCAGCCGAGTCGCTTCACGATGCCATCACGCTAGATTCATTATCGAGAACGGCCGTTGCCTGGGGAAGCCCAAACCACGCCAGCCGGCGAGTTTCGCCAAGCGGCAACAGCGACGCACGCGGAGTTCCATGTCTCAGCCGACTCGAACGATTGCCTCAGCACTTGGGTGGCCCTGGACCACCGTTCGGCTGCCTCGGGGACCATCATTCGCCCCCGACCACGGCTTCGGACTCGCGCGATGACTCTTCGAGTAATTTTCGGACCAAGCGATACGCGCGTTTAACCTCATCGAACGGGCTGTCAGCAAGAGCGTCTAAATAGGCGGTCGTTCGCCGAACGACGGTCTCCCGTTGGGAACTCGGCATTCGTAACGAATCCAAATGGTTGTCAAGAATATCCGCCAGTTTAATGAGTTGCACAGGGCAGGGGGATGATCTCAGCTTTTCGATGTAAACCGCTTCCCTGTGGTCCTCGGGCAAACGCTTGTCTTTTGACAGAGCCGCCACCCACTCCGCGACGACCTTGCCGAACTTCGCCTCGATATCATCGAAATCGATGGTAGTGTCCTCGATCACATCATGAAGCACCGCCGCGATGAGAGTTTTTTCATCGCCGACTTGAAATAATTGCCGAGCGATCAAACAAACTCGGATCACGTGGCTAACATAAGGCGTGCGTCCATCCTTTCGCAACTGGCCATTGTGGGCAATCGCCGCCATCGCTACAGCATCCAATAAGGCTGGCGTGAATCCGTTCATCACGACCCCCGATCGAAGATCTCATTGCCTAATTCAACCCGTTTCACATTCCTAGTGACGATGATAGGCACATATTCATCCCTATCTTTGGCTTTTCGAAATTGCACTTGTCCCACGACGGAGACGCCTTTTCCCCGTTCCAGATTAAATTTGCCGATGCCCTCGGGGGCGAAGATGCGAACCTTAACCGGAACGGCGTCCGAGGCGCAGCACGTCATTTTCAAGCGGAACAAAGTGAATTCGCGATCGCTGATCGGAGCGAACAAGCCGCGAAGTTCAGCGAGACGGCCCTCCCAATACTCGCGCTTCCCCGGGTCGGATGCCGCATCGGCTAATTCACGAAGGCCCGGCGTGTAGACCTCAGAATCTTTACTCGCTACCTCGGACAACCCGTCTGTCTCGATTTCGACTGCCTTTCCGAGCAGCGTACCCATCCGCGCCCAACTGTAAGTCAGCTCCAAACCAGCGAAATAGTAGTAAATCAACAAACCTGTTAACGTCAGAGGCATGAGTAACACGGCGTAACGCCAGGGAGCGAATCCATGATCGTGACCGTGGTCATGGTTGCCCCCAGGGCTGTGAATCGTTTCAATCGAATCCTCGCCGTCACCATGCTGATCGTGAGCACCAGTGCACTCCTCCCCGTGACCGTGGTAATGCTCGCGGTGATGTTCATGCCGATGATGATGATGCGAGCAGTCTCCATGATCGTGGTGATGATGGTCGTGATGGTGATCATGATGTTCGCAGCACTCTTCGGCATGGTGATCTGAATGATCGTGATGATGGTCGTGCGCGAAATCATTTGCTACATGATGCCGCTTCTTGAACGAACCTGCTTCGCGCCAAAGGCTGATACCCCGAATCACCACGGCGGCCGCTAACCCAACGCTGCCAAACAAAACGGGGCGATTGAACTGTTCAGTCAGGATGTTGTACTTCATCAACAGCCCAACTCGCCAAGTCAGGAAGGCAACACCAGCGAGTAATCCACATGCCGCGACGGTGCTGATTTGGTCCAAGAAGTAATCTTCGTGTTCGTGATGATGGTGGTCGTGGCTCATGGGGAAAGCTCCATGGTCTCGATGTATCAATCGTCATGAACCGACATAAGGATTCAAGGGGCTTGGCCAACCAAAGAAATCCCAAGCGTGATGGATCAAGAGCATCAGAACAAAAACGTGGATGACCAAGCTGACAACAATCACGACGATCAATCGCGGTCGGAAAACCCGAGTAAAGAGCATCAGAAGTTTTAAGTCCAACATCGGACCAAGAACGAGAAAAGCCAGTTTTGCCGACGGGTGCAAATCGGTGAAGCTCGCCGCGACAAATGCATCCGCCTCGCTGCATAGGCACATGACCACAGCCATTGCCATCATGGCCCCGATGGCGAGGGCTGGATAGGTCGCCGAGAACGCCGCGATCTCGGACATGTTAATCGTCTGTCTTGCGAGTGACGTCAGGATGGCACCGAGAGTCAGGAAGATGGTAATATCCATGAAATCATGCAAGGCAGTTTCGGAAATGGCACCCAAGCGTGTCCAAAGCGAGCGGCGGACTTTCTGATTATTTCCCTCATCGTTGTCGTTGCGATTTGGCAACGTGGGGGGGATGGCCGTCGGTTGAAGTAATGCTAGCCCATAGCGACGAAAAAGAATGAATTCAACAATCGAGGCTGTCGAGACGGCGACGACGTACGCCAAACCCATTCGCAACGCGATGATTTGATAACCGCCCTTCGCCCAATGATCTTTGAACGCGACCCATGTGCTGAGGAAGACCACGCCATTGATGACCGGCCCAGCAAGCATGTACGCGATGGAGCATCCCAACGGCAGTCCCTTGCGTAGCATCCGCCGCATCACCGGGACGATCCCGCATTCGCACATCGGGAACACAACGCCGAGCAACGCACTCAGGGAGATCGCCAGAAAGCGGTTTTTCGGGATGACCCGGCCAAAAAACTGTTGGGGTACGAGTTCTTCGAGAATGCCGGCGATCAATGAGCCGAGCACGATGAATGGGAAAGCCTCATAGAAGACGCTCAGAAAGTCGATAATGAAATCTTTGACTTCGTTCACGTTGGTTTGCTCACAGATTAGGATGAGTCCGAAGTAGTTGGCTCATTGTGGGCAGCCTCCAGAGTACTTCACGATGACGTCCCGGCCGGTCGGCTCCGTCTCGCGGCAGCGACGACCGTCGAGGCTGCGAATGTCAACACATGCAAGACGACGATGTAGCCACTCGGGCCAGGGCGATAAACTTGATTGCCAATCGGAATCCCTGCCTCGAAACTCAGCCATATCCCGGCGAGGCCGGTCCCGACGCTCAGGGCGATGGTCCACCAAACCATTTGGCGTAGGTTTTGGCTCAAGTTGATGGCCGTTGCCGCTGGGACGATGATCATCGCGTTGACAAGCAAAATCCCAACGGATTGGATCGAGATGTTCACGATCAGGGCCAGAAGAATAATGAAAAGATAATTCTGGAGCCGAATCGGTATTCGTCGCGATCGTGCCAAGCTGGGATTGAAACTGGCAAAGACCAAGTCATTGTATTTGGTGAACAGGATAACAAAAGTCAACGCGGTTAGAGAAAAAAGCCAAAGAAGGTCCGTCTCGGAGACAAAATTCACACTGCCGAACAGATAAAACTCGGCTGTTTTATTCGTGAAATAGCGCAATGCTCCGAATAGGATTGCACCCAGACCAATCGCCCCTGCGAAAAAGACGCCAATGATGGTGTCGCTTGTGAGGTCCGTCCTCTCTCGAACGAAAGCGATGGCCAGACCAAATAGCACCCCGGACACGATCGTGATCAGGGGTAGCAACCATTCAAGACGATCCTCGCTGGCTCCAGTGAAAATGGCCGTGAGGATTCCCAAGGCGATCCCCGCAAAGGAGCAGTGGGCAAGCG